>CAMTIW010000141.1 GCA_947072665.1 uncultured Fusobacteriaceae bacterium
ATATAGCACTTTGAGTGAAATCCTAAATTTTTTTCAACAACAAAGACTCTAGACTCAATATTTTTAAATTTTGTTATTCTATAAAGTGCTTTAGGTTCAGTAAAATTAAGATAAGTAGAGGTTATTATTTTTCCTCTAATACCTTTTTTTTCAGCTATATTTAAATCATCTAATAAAAGTTGAAGACCACCAAAATTGATAAATGCAACATTAAATATAAAGCTTTTACAATTATTTAGCTCTTTAGAAATTTCATTAAACATATTCGTTTCGTCTTTATTATTTATAAGGGAGTAATTTTCAGTATTATTCACTATAAAACCTCTTTATATTTTATTTAACTAAAATAATGATAGTTAATATAATAAGTATAAGATGTTATATAGGATTAAGTAAAGAGTAATTTCATTAAAAAAGATAAAATATTTTATTCGACACACGATTGTCATAGAGCAACTATATAATATATTTTGTAAAGGAATAGGAAAAAATTTAGAGTATAGACTTACTATAGTAAACCTATATTTTAAGTTAAAATAAAAAATATTAATTAAAATTTGAGGAGAGTGGGAATTATGAAAAAATTATTATTAATAACATTATTTGCTTCAGCAGTAGCTTTTGGAGCAGCAACAAAACCAGCTGAGATGCCAACAAAAGGGATGGTTGGAATGAATCATTCAGCTATGGGGAAAGAAGAGTGTTCAATGATGGAGGACTGTACAAATACTACAGTTGGAAAAGATGCGTGCCCAATGATGAAAGGTGAAAAGAATAATATGATGGATCATAAAAGTATGATGGCAAAACATCTATCTGAAGCAGATCAAGCAATCCTTACAAAGAATAGAGAAGAGATAAAGAAAATCACAGCTTCTGAAAAACCTGATTGGGATAAAGTTGGTAAATTAAACGAAGAGAACTTTTTAATAATGGCTAAAATGAGAACTAATATGATGAAAGAAAATCATGAAATGAAGATGCCAATGACACCAGCTAAATAGATTAAATTTAAAGGTTTTTTTAAAATAGAAAATAAAGAAATAAAAAATGTAAGAGATTTTTCTAAAATCTCTTACATTTTTTATTTCTTTAAATTTTTATTGTTTTGAAATAAGTTTGACTCTTTTAACAATCATAGAGTAGCCTAAAATTCCCCATTTATCAAATGAACCTCTCAATTTTAAAGAGTTTTCATTTATAAATTCTACTGAACCATGATATATTCTCCCGTTCCATGAATCGTAAATCCAACCATCAATTAATTTATTAGTGTTAGAATCTAATTTTAAATCTCCTACGACTTGCAAACCCAAAACTTTTCGTTTGCTAAGCAATAAGTTAGGGTTATTTCTATCAGTTTGTTCAATGCCCTCCATCCTATCCCCTTTAGGATAAGTTGGATTTTTTAACCATCGTACATGACCAATGTATTCATAGTCTATTTTTTGAATTTCAATAACAACTTTTTTATCAGGCATTATCCAATATCCAATAAAAGGATCTGAGGCTGAAAAACTAATAGATGTTGAAATAAAAAAAATAGATATTAATAATGATATGTTTTTTATTTTAATAAGAGTGTTAATTAATAATTTCAACATATTCTTCTAATCCCCTTAGTTTAAATAACCTTTTTAACATTTGTTTAGCATCAGAATGAGAAATTGGAAAACCGTTATCTCTCAAGATGGAGAAACCATGAAAGGAAGAGTTAATAACCTCTTGTAAAAAATTGATAGAAAATTTATCGTCTAATTTTTCAAAGGTATTAACTTTAATATCTGAATTTTTTTCTAAAAATTTGCTTAAGGCTAAGTTTATTTTTGAAGAATCAATATCTTCTTGAACATCAAATAAATCATCCAGAGCTTGAAGGCTCATTCCAATCTCATATAATCCTAAGGAATAACTATCAAGTAAAGTGTTTTTTTCAATAAATTTGGGAATAATTAAACTTATTTCTAGAAGCTTTCCACCTATTCCACTATGAATTTTATTTAAAATATAATCTGAACTAGGATAACTATCGTATAAATTTGAATCTCTTAAACTTTCGCTAGTAGCAATAGAATATAACTCTTCAAAAATTAGATTACTAAGTTTATAATTATCTTTAGAAATTTTTAAGCACTCTTTAGTTAAAAGGTCTTGGCATATTAAAGATAAAAAATTGTTTTTAACAGTAATATTATCTAAAGACTTAAAAATAATACTACCTTTCTCTTCATTATCAATAATATTATCTGTGGATGTTACAATCTGTCTAAGAAGAAGAATTATTTTACCATAACTTATTATTCTTTTTTTAGGAATTTTAGCTTCTATAAGTAGAGATAACATTAATAAGGTAAAAAAGTTTTTTTTGAAAATATCTAAATAGTTATTATTATTTTTAAAATCAAAAATTATATCATTATAAAAAGGAAAGCTAGAAAAATCTTTTTCGATATTTTCATGAATCTCTTTTAAAATATAACTGGAAGATAAAAGAAGTTTGTTAAGCTTTAAATTTGTTATTAAATGTTTCATAAAGTCAATATTCTCCAATTGTTAAGTATTTTATTATCTAGCGTCAAATAAAGCTCTAGTAGTGTCACCTTTTTCAGCATTAGATAAAGCTGCTTTAGTAAGCTTTTTAAATATTTTATTTTGTTTAGTTGCTCCAGCAATTTGATCGATGTCATCAACATTTTTTTTAGCATTAAATTGAGATTTAAAGTTGTTAACCATATCAGGATAAGTAGAGCCAGTATCTTTTTTTAACTCCTGATTAGCCTTTATATTATCTGATCTTTTTACATTATCTTTATTGAAATCTTCAATAATTATATTGCTTACTTCACCATCTTTTATTGTTAGTTGAACAACTGATAACCATCCGTGATAAGGTTTTGAAGATTGAGCAGAATATGTACCATCTTTATATTGTGTAGCAAAAGACATGAAACAGACTATTAAAAATGTTAGGGAAAAAATTTTCTTCATTAAAAACCACCTCTATAATATTTTTTATTTTGAATATGAAAGATTATTCTAATAGTTAGACATCAATCCTCTATGTAAAGTTTAAAATATTAAAGAATAAAAGAGTATTTTTATGTGATAAAAGTATAAATTAAGTTATTATATGTTATACTATAAACAGAATTATATAAAATTTAAAGATTACAGGAGTAAATTAATGGAAATGATTTTAAAAGAATTAAAAAATGAATTGTCTTATCAAATTAGGCTAGAGGCTATAAATAAAATTAAAGATTATGATTTAAATGATGATAACTATAGAAGTTTAAGAGAACTGGTTATAGAATTAGCCTTACACGATAGAGTTTTTGCTGTAAAAAATGCAGCTTTTTTACTTTGCCAAAAGAATAAACTTAAAAAAAATGGTGAGGTTATTAATTTAGGAAAAAAGAATACAGGATATTCTCCAAGTGATATAAGAAAAATGTTTTTAAAAATAAAAAGGGAAACTGAAATGAAAGAGTTAAATTTAGATCTTTTTAAAGGTCATTTTCAAAAAATTGCGCCTAAAATGTATGATGTAATGGTTTATGAGCATATGTATTTTGATAATTGGATAAGAGGTATTTATAAATATTTATCAAATAATTAATTGAACTAATTAGAATACTAGACACTAGAATATTTTAAATTTATTGACTAAATATCGTGTCATCGTATTAAAATGCGATGACTTTTTATTTGAATATAGAAAATATAAAAATAAAAGGGAGGTTTAATATGTTAGTAGGAACAATAAAAAAATATAATCATATTTACAGTGTAATAGCTCTTTTCATAGTTGCAGCTATTTGGGGAAGTGGTTTTCCAATAATAAAAATTGCATTAGATAGTGGAGTTTTACCAAATGCAATGGTAGGAATTCGTTTTATAGGAGCATTTTTTCTTATGTTTATTTTCTTAAAAGTAAGAGGGACAGTTATAAAAAAAGAAGAGATAAAAATAGGACTGGGGGTAGGAATACTATTATTTTTAGCCTTTTCAACTCAAACTGTTGGAGCAGTACATACAAGTGCTTCTAAAAGTGCTTTTATAACAGGAGCGAACGTTGTAATGGTACCTTTTGTATATTGGATTTTAAGTAAAGAAAAACCTAAAGTAATAGTATATTTCACTTCGTTATTATGTTTTATAGGAATAGGTATTTTATCTTTGGGAAGAGATATAACAGTAAATTATGGAGATGTTCTTACATTTATAGGCTCAATTTTTTTTGCTATACATATGGTAGTAATAGGTTTAAATTTAAAAAATTATAACCCTTTAACTATTAATTGTTTTCAAATGTTAAGTGCCGGAATTTTAGGTATATTATGCAATTGGTTATTTGAGTCTAAGAATATTCTCGAGACTTCATTTGATTTTTCACAGATTATTGCATTATTAATAATAATACTTTTTAATACTTTTTTATGTTATGTAATACAGACTTCTGTTCAAAAAGTTGTTCTTCCTTCAAGAGTAGCCCTTATTTTATCAACTGAAATGGTTTTTGGAGCAATTTTTTCAGTATTGATAATGGGAGACTTAGTAACTTTAAGGCTAGTACTAGGTGGAATAATAATTTTTACTTCAATAATTATTGCAGAAATAAGAAATTAAGATTAGAATCATCACAGAATTAGTGATGATTTTTTTATGTAAGAATAGCGGATACTAAAGGAATTATAGTAAAGAAAAAGATAAAGAAATTTTCGTAACTGTGATATAATACCTCGGAGTGCAAAAAAATTGTGTGTTAAAAGTCTATTTCTAAT
>CAMTIW010000142.1 GCA_947072665.1 uncultured Fusobacteriaceae bacterium
CAACATAATACTAATTACAAATGAAATATTTACTGAATTATTTATAGTTATTTCAATAAATTTTTCAGAAATATAAAATCCTATTGCCCCTGAAGTTATAGTTATCATTTGAAAAACACTATCTCTATATTCTTTTTCATATTCTTTTAAGTTTTGATATGCCATTTTTTCATCAATTTTTGGAATATATTTCTTCTTATTGCTTTTAAAAATTCCTGCAAACAATATTATTAAAAAAAATATATAAAATAAAATAATTCCAATAAAAGTACCAATTTTTTTGTCATATTTTATGGTAAAATAAAATATAAATAGAATAATAGTTACAATAGAATATATCACTATATTTTTTTTAAAATAATTTTTTAATGTATTTTTATTTATCATCATTACCCTAACCTCCCATATTCATAATTAAAATTAACTTTTTTCAATACTAAAATTATTGCATATTTATTTTTAATTCTAATGATTTACTTGGTTGAAATATTATTTTTTTTCTCATTAAAATATAATATTTCCCCTTTTTTTCCAATTAAAATAGCATTTTTTTCCACAAATAAGACAGGCTACAACTGTATAAATTCTACCATCTTTTATTTTATAACCTACTACCTCTATTCCTTCATTATAATAATGACCACACCTCATTTTCTCGCCTTTAATTAAATAAATATATTTTGTCTTTCGTATTTATTTGTCCTCTATATAAATTTAAAACATCTTTTAGTTTAAATTCTAGAACTTTTTTAAAATTTTTGTTTAAAATATTTAGATTATTATCTTTTATTGTTATAAAATAATTTTCACCTATAAATTTTATCTCATCATTTTCACAAGGAATCATTGTTTTTTCATATCTATTCACCAAACCCATTCCAGATTCCAATCCTACTATTATATAATTTCCTCTTATCCCTTCTACTGATAAATAAATATTTTTTAAAACTTGATTTCCTGTTTCATCCATCATCCCAAAATTAGCATCTTTTTCAAATATGGCTAATCTTTCATAAAAAGGAGATATCTTTTCATATTTAATTTCAATTTTTAAATTATTACCAATATCAATCACACCATATTCATTATTTTTTCTAACAAATACATTATCTTTATTTTGAATGAATATTCCATCGTATATATATGGAACTAAAACTTTTCCATCTAATGTTTCAATCCCATATTTATTATTTTTTATTTTCACTAAATTTTCTTCGTATATTTGTTCAATATCAGGTGTTATTTCATATTTGTTATCATTTTTTACAATAAATACTTTCTCTTCTAAAACTTCAATATAATTATTTTCACCACTTGAAACTACATCATTAGCTTTAATTTTATTTTTTTCTTTTAATTTTGAGTCTAATACTTTAATTGTATTAGACCCATCAAAAAGATAAAACATACCATCCTTAAGTTTTTTTATATTTACATATTCATCTGGAATAATAACAATATTATTTTTATTTATAATCCCCCATTTTTTATCCTTAAAAACTTTAAAACAATGATTATCTATAATTTCTATTTTTTCATATTTTGGAGTAATTATTTCTTTCCCTTGTCTGTCAATTACTCCAATTTTATCCTCCTTCATAACAAGGGCGTAATTATAATTAATAAATGCCTCTGTTTGATCATAAATAGGCTCTACAATTATCTTCCCTTCTTTATCCATATAACCATATTTTCCATCTTTTGATATCTGTACTCGTTCATTAAAATATTCTCCAATTATTATATTTTTTTCTTTTATATCTATAATAGTCATCTCTTTATCTTTTGTAATTAGCCATAAAAATGATATTAATATTCCTAAAATTATTGTTTTTATATACATGCTTTATTTTCTCCTAAGGTTTTACTGATATAATTACTTCAACAGTTGCTTTATAAGGTCCCGTTGGTGTATTATCATTTGTATTTAATCTTCCTTCTAGATTTATGTCATATTTATTAAGTGTAGTCGTTGCATCTTTTATAATATTAGAGGTATCTATATTTGCCGGTAATTCTAAAGTTCCTTGCATTAATTTAGGAGTTTTTGTCGAAAATGAAACATCTATTTTATCTTTAGTGATTTCATTAGAAGCTTCAACTTTTATTCTTCCATTAGCTTTTCTATTTTTACTTCCTGCTGCTACATTTCCAAAATCTATATCCTCTTTCTCTTCTATTCTAAAGAAACTTGCAGGAGATTCAATAGTTAAGCTATGTTCCATCACCTTTTTATCCCTTTGATCCTCTAGTATAAGTTTCAATTCTTTATATTTAATATCACCTAATGATGTTTCTTCTAACGATACATGTAAAAATCCATTTACAAGTCGTAGTGATATTTTATTTCCGTTACCTATATCTATCACTTGCTTTTCTGTGTATCCAGTTATATCCACCAATTTAGTATAATTTTGTGACCCATCCACTATTATAAATTTATCAAAATTTTCAGCTTTTATTAACCCACTTCCTCTAATATCCTCTAGGCTAGCTCCAGTAATATTATTTTTTAAGCTTGCACCTACTTCAGGATTCCCCCTTTTATTAGCATTAAATATAACATCGTTTTTCAACGTATACTCATTGGAGAATTTTAACTTACTAGAACCTACTCCATTTTCACTTTTTGAAATTTCAATACTATTTATTAGGTCTTTAAAAAATTTATTTCTTCCTATTTTTAAAAGCATATTAGTGTCATTGCTTTCTATTACCCACTCTTTATTTTTAGGTAAATCATCAGGTATTTCTAAAATAACTATTGCTTTTTTATTTTCACCTACTATTTTATTCTCTCCAATGTCAATCCCATTATTGATATCTTTAAATTTTATTTTACCTTTTTTACTATAAATATTGCTTGTATCTTTTTCTTTAAAGGTAACTATCTGATTTCCTTCAATTCTAAGTCCTTCGCTGTCCTTAAGTGTTCCATTTGCGTGTTTTGTTATTTCAACATCATAATCATGAGTTGCAATCTTTCCTAATATTATTTCATTTTTTCCAGTTTCTCTAGTAACTTTCAAATTAGCTCCAGGAACAATTGTATCACTAGTATAATTTTTATTATAATATGTCAATGGATCAAAACTCGGTATTTCAAATGAAATAGAATAATATTGTCCAACGTTTTCACTATTTCCATGAAAATGTTTTATAATAATATTTCCATTAGCTTCTTTAAAATTCCATTCATCTAAAGCTATGTAAGTTTCTTGCTTATCTTTTTCATAACGGATATTTACTTTATTTTTTCCACCTATCTCTATGCTTTTCCATAAAGAACCACTTCCACTACTTCCTATAATTGTTTTAATAATTTTTCCATCAGAATCAATTATCTCCACATTATGTTTTCCTTGTGTTTTATAAGGTTCTACATTACCACTTAAATTCAAAGTACTATTATAATTATAATTACTAGGAGCACTTTCATAGGATATACTATTATTTATTACTTTAAAAAAATGATTTTTCAACAGTGGCTTTTTATCAATAAATTCTATTTTAGAAATAGAAGGAGAAACTGCTCTTGTTTTTATTGTAACACTTTCAATTAATTTATTCCAAAAACTACGATTACTCTGAGAACCAAAAGGACTTTTGTTAGCTATAAAACCAACTTTCGCAATATCTTCACTTGATATTAATTTATATGTAACATTTCCACCATTCTTTAAAAATTTATTATATTCATCTTCTTCTATATTTAAATATATACTTCCTCCATTTCCACCCCCTTTATCCTTACTGATATCTAATGATATTTCTTTTTTTTCATTTAAGCTTCTATCAAAAGATAAGGCTACTTTTATTTTTTTATTTTGAATGTTATTTGTCTGTGCTTCTAATATTACACTACTTGAAAGAATTACTTTTGGATTTTGGTCAGTATTTTGTTTTAAAATTTCTGTATTAAATTCATAAAAATAAACACTTCCTAAATCAATACTTTTTTTTCTTCCATTATTTGCTAAAGAATCACTGACATCTTCTATTCTAACAATATTTTTATCTACAGATGTATTAAATTCATTAATTAAATTCAATGAGTTAAATTTTGGAATTTTTATTCTATTTTCTTTAGAAACAATCCGATTTGATCCCTGAATATCTAAACCTTTAATATTACTATTTCTATCTGTATTAGATAACTCCATTTTCTTTATTGAAAGAGCCCAGTGACTATATCCGCTTCCCGTAGTTTCTGTATATAGATGTTTAACTCCGTATTCTATTTTATCTACTTCTGGAATTGTTATACTTTCATTTAATTTTCCAATCTTACTTATTACTACTCCATTTCCTAATATTTCCATATTTGAACCTTGCTGAACAAATTTAAACTCTTGAGTTTCTTTAGAAAATTCTATGGTTGAAACACCATTTATATTATTTTTATTTAATGGGGAATTTAATATAGGAAGTCCTTTTATTGTTCCTGATAATATCTCTGTTGATTCTCTCCAGCTTCTATAAATTCCTAATCTTATTCTTACTGGAACTACTCTTTTATTTTTTGCATATGCTAATTCTATCCCTTCTGCTGTAAAAAATTGAGCCGTATTATTTAGATTACTATACCAAAATTCTGGGATATAGATTTCTACATCAGTAATACTAGCTTTTGTAATTTCATTATTACTGACATTTAGTCCTCTAGTTCTGTATTTAAGTTCCTTTTCAAAAGGTAGAAGTTCAGTAACTCCTGTTTCTCCATAACGCTTTTCTGTACTAAAATTTTTTAATACATTTATAT
>CAMTIW010000143.1 GCA_947072665.1 uncultured Fusobacteriaceae bacterium
GTGGTGTTTCTTATTTGATGAATTATACACTGTTGAATTTCTGTTTTAGGAAAAGCACTTTCTATTGCGTTGGAGAATCCTGTCAAACCATCAACACAAGCAATTAAAATGTCTTCTACACCTCTAAATTTTAATTCATTTAGCTTACTAAGCCAAAATTTTGCACTTTCATTTTCTCCAATCCACATTCCTATTACTTCTTTTATTCCACTTGAATTTATTCCAATTGCTATATATACAGCTTTTTTTATTATTTGTCCTTCACTTCTAACACGATAGTGTATGGCGTCCATAAATACTACTGGATAAACTCGCTCAAGAGGTCTATTTTGCCATAAAAAAACCTCCAAATTAGTATATTATTTTACACTAATTTAAAGGTTTACACAATCTTTTGGACAGACCCGAATTTAAATTTCTTCCTTTTTGTTTTTTACTTTAATTCTTTATAATTTCATATCATCAATAGAGTTTAAAAATTCAGAAACAGGTTTAACAACTTCAGCTACGGTATTATTATCAAAAGGAGATTTTAAATTTGCTTCTTTTAATAATCCTAAGAAAGATTTTGTTCCACCTAGGGTACAAAGAGTTAAATAATCAGCCCATGCTTCTTTTTTATTCTCTCTCATTTTTTTCCAAAATTGTAAAGCACAAATTTGAGCAAGGGTATAATCTATATAGTAAAAAGGCATTTGGAATATATGTGATTGTTGAAACCACCATCCACCTCTTTCAAGTAAAGGATTTTCTGTATAATCTTTATGCGGTAAATATTTCTTCTCTAACTCTCTCCACATTAATTTTCTTTCTTCAGGAGTAGCAGTAGGTGTTTCATATACAAAATGCTGGAAATCGTCAACTAGGACTCCGTAAGGAATAAATTTAATAGAATCTCCTAAATGTGAATAGAAATATTTCTCAGTATCTTCTTTAAAAAAGTTTTCCATCCAATCCCAAGCAAAAAATTCCATACTCATAGAATGAATTTCAGCACTTTCATATGTAGGCCATAGAAGTTCAGGAAGTTTTGCTGCACCGGAATTAAAAGAGCTGAAAACCTGAAAAGCATGACCAGCCTCATGTGTTAAAACATCAATGTCACCACTTGTTCCGTTAAAATTAGAGAAAATAAAAGGGGAACTATAGTCAGGTATAAATGTACAATAACCTCCTCCAGCTTTACCTTTTTTAGTAGTTAAATCCATAAGTTCTTTATCTATCATAAAATCAATAAATTCAGTTGTTTCAGGGGACATTTCATGGTACATTTTTTGTCCTTCACTAATTATCCATTCAGGGTTACCTTTTGGAGTTGGATTTCCACTTTCAAACTCAAATTTTTCATCATAATATTTTAAAGAGTCCAGTCCTAAACGAGTTTTCTGTCTATCATATAATGAAGAAGCAAGAGGTACTAGTTGCTCAACAACTTGATTTCTAAAATTTTTAACCATTTCTGAGTTATAATCAAATCTTTTCATTCTAACATAACCAAGCTCTACAAAATTATTATAACCTAATTTTTTAGCCATCTTATCTCTAATTTTAACTAAATTATCATAAATTTCATCAAATTTATCTTCATTTTGCATATAGAAAGAATATTTAGCTTCTTGTGCTCGTTGTCTTGTAACTCTATTTTTAGATGTAATAAAAGGTGTCATTCCAGAAAGGTTTCTCTCTTTCCCATCAAAAAGAATTTTAGCAGAAGCTATAAGTTTCATATGCTTAGTAGATTCTTTATTCTCTTCTTGTAAATCTTCAATAATATCTTTAGAAAAAGATTTAAGTGTAAATTCCATAAAGTTAAAAAAATGTTCACCTAACACCTTCTTAAGTGCATGAATATTTTTAAGTGCTAGTATAGTCTTATAAAATTCTGAGTCTAATTCTTGAAAAAGTGGTGAATGTTCGTCCCAATAATTAGCTTCTAGATCATAAAAACTATCTTCAGTATTTATGCTATTTCTTATTTGAGAAATATTGCACATAGTATCTACATTATTTCTAATACTATTTATTTTTTCAATAATAACCAATTGTTCATCTAAATTTTCAATTTGAGAAAGAGCCTTAAATAAGTTAACCATAGTTGATTTAATTTCTACATAATTTGGTCTTATGTAAGAATACTCTGTAAATTTCATAATTCCTCCTGTTTAAATTTATTTTTATTATTTTCTTTTTTTATAGCTATTCCCAGTGTTAAAAACAAACCGCCCCAAACAATAGTACATCCTAGAACCATCATAATTAAAGCACTTGTATTCATATTTAATCACGTCCTTTATTTGTTGATTTATTTTCCCATTTTCTTTTGAATAAAATAGTAGCAAAAATTCCCATAAGTAAGACAGTGCCCCATCCAAATACTAATTCTGCCATTAATTTAGAAAAAGTATAAGTTGAAAAATCATTAATTCCTTTTATAAAATTACTGATAACAGTTATTCCTAATATAAAAGGTGTAACATATTTTAATAAAAAATTAAACCATTTTCCAACTTTAAAATCAGAAAATTTATTAGCCTCATTTCTAATATTTTCAACTCCATAGATATAGCAGACAAGGACAGTTTCAATAAGTCCAAGAGTAGCTATAACGTAGTTTGCAACATAGGAATCCACTATATCTAATATATAATTAAATCCAGCATAGGTAGCAAAACAAGTACTTCCTAAAAAACCAATTAAAGATATTATTGTAATTAATTTTTTTCTTTCTATTTTAAATTTATCTAAAGCTGCAGTGGCAAAAGATTCTAACATGGAAATACTAGATGATAATCCAGCTATAAACAAGCAAAAAAAGAATAAAAATCCTATGAGACCTTGTAAAAATATATTAGAAGTCATAGTTGAAATAGCAATTGGAAAAGCGATAAAAGCAATTCCTGCTCCATCTCCAAAGGAATTAAATTCAACACCAGTAGAATTAACAAGATAACCTAAAGTGGAAAAAACAGTTATTCCTGCAATAATATCAAATGAAGAATTGGAGAGTACTGTAATAAAAGAACTGTTTACAATATCCCAATCATCATGTATATATGAACCATATGCTATCATAACTCCAACTGCAAGAGTTGTAGAAAAAAAGACTTGAGCATAGGCTGCAATCCAAATATTAGGATTTAAAATTTTACTGAAATCAGGAGTAAATAGAGCATTTAAACCAATTTTTGAACCTGTTAGCCTAAGAGAGTTAATCATAAAAACTACCATCATAAACATTAAAAGTGGAGTGAAAATATTGGAACATTTTTCTATTCCATGAGATATTCCATTTTTAACAATAGCCCAGTTAGAAAGCCAAACTAAGATAACAAATCCCAAAAGATATTTACTAATTCCAGCAGAAAAATCAAAAGGACCACTTCCGCCACCTACAATCATTCCCATTAATTCTCCTGGATTAGACATCCAATTTATAATTCCAAAAGCATGTCCAAGAGACCAAAACATAAAAATGACTGCTATGGAAATAATGGTAGAATAGAACATCATTACCACAACGGGAATCATAACTTGCATCCATCCAATCCATTCATATTTTTTTCCTAATGACTTAAAAGCTTTTGTAGAGCCACCTTTTATTTTTCTTCCCAATGTATATTCCAAAATCATAAGAGGAATGGCACAGGTAAAAAGTGCTATAATATATGGAAAGAAAAAGGCTCCTCCTCCATTTTTATAAGCTTGAAATGGGAAACGCCATAGATTTCCTAACCCCACAGCTGCTCCTATAGAAGCTAGTATAAATCCTTTTCTACTTTTCCAAATGTCTCTTTTTTCGTCCATATTTTCTCCTCCTTCATAACTAATATGATATTTTTTTATACTTAGAATGAGTATACAGTATTGAAAATATATGTCAAGTTTATTTTTGCAATATTTAAATATTATTACAAAAATAATTAAATGGACATTTAGAACAAATATTTTTTTTGGTACAGGGAAGAAAAAAATCTTTATTTATAATTTTTAAGACAATCTCATCGAATTCCTTGAGAACCTCATTTATTAAAGTCTCAGAAGAAAAAATAGAAACAAAAGGTTTTTCGTAGTTAGAAGTATAATAAAGTTTTAAATTTTCTACATTATAATTATTTGATAGTGCAAGATATTTATAAATAATTAATTGTTTTTTATAGTTTTCAGAAATATTATTTGAAATAGAAGTTGAGGTTTTAAAATCAATAATTTCATAAATTCCATTATTTTCATTGAGTAAATCCATAGTACCGTAGAGGATATAATTTTTTCTTATAGTACTTAAAGAAAGTTCACTTTGTTTAATATAAACTAGGAAATCTTTACTATTTTCAAGGTATTTAAAAACATCTTGCATAACTTTTTCTTTCTCTTTTTTATTTAGATTAACCCCATGCTTCATATTTAAGAAAATATAATTTTGTTTTAATTGTAAAATAACTTGCTTTTCTGTAATGGAAATTTGATTTAGAATATCCTTATTAAGTGAATCAATAGTATTATGAATAAAAATTCCCATGAATTCATCTTGAGTATAGAAAATAGGAAAATCGCTATATTTTAAAAATCGATATTTAATAGGACATTGAATATATAAAGTAACATCTCCAGTAAAAGAAAATCTTTTTTTAGATGAGATGAGTGGACTATGTTCAACCATAGAATATGAAAATTTAGATAAATATTCACTATATTCAGGTAGTGAATCAAAAGTTTCACTAAAAAAATTAGAAGGTGCAGGTCTATTTACAT
>CAMTIW010000144.1 GCA_947072665.1 uncultured Fusobacteriaceae bacterium
GTGCAGGTCTATTTACATTGTTTAAACGGTTATCTAAAGAACTTAGAAAAAGAAAGTTTTTAGCTCGAGAGAAACCTGTGTAGTAGAGCCTATAAAAATCTTCTAAGTTATTTTCTTCAAAAATATGAGGATTTATTCCATAAACTTCTTCATCTACTAATTTTTTAAAATTATTATTTTCTATAGTTTTGGGTCTATCTATTAGATTAGTTAAAAAAACAATAGGGAATTCTAATCCTTTAGATTGATGTAAAGTTAAAAAAGAAACATGGCCTTCTAAGATTTTTTCATCTTCGTCTTCATATTCAAAAATGCCACATTCCATTAAAAAAGGAAGATATTCATCAAAAAATTCTAAAGTAAATATAGAATTATTTTTTTCTTCATATTCAAATATTTTTTTAGCTAAGATAGAAAGATTTTTTTCTTTAAGTTCATATTCTTTTAGATTAATATTTTTTTCATTAAAAATATCTTTAAAATAATTAAATTTAAAAGCTTCATAAAAAAGAGATAAGAAATTGGTATAATCTTCCATATCTAACTTTATTTTTAACCATTTAGAAATAGATTTATCATGTTGATTACAATAGTTTTTTAAATGATTAATACAATCTCGATAGTAAGGATGATAATCTTCATATTGTATGTTCTCTTCTTTTTTATATATTTTATTAAAATATTCTTTATAAAAAACTAAAGCTAAACCTATAGTAAATTTTATCTCATCTCTTTGAAAGAAATTGCCTGTTCTTGGAGAATAAGTTTTTATATTGTTTTTATTGAGCTCAAATATGATTCTATTAAAATCAGAGTATTTAGCTGATGAAGATAAAAAAACAATTTCACTATAGTCTTTAATAATACAATTTTCTTTAAGATATTTTATGAAATTAGAAATATTAGTAGCATATTCTAGATTTGTTTTTCCACTAATTTTTAGAACTCTAGGTATGTTAGAATCTATTTTTTTAGATGAGAATAAAAATTTTTCTACTCTTTTATTTTTCCATTCTTTAGATTTTATAAATTCAGAATAAAAATTTATAATTTCAGGTTGAGAACGATAATTTTCTTTGAGATTTATTATTTTACAATTATCTTGTTGAAAATATTTAGAAAAATTTAAAATGTTTTCAACAGTAGCACCTCTAAATCTGTAAATAGATTGATCGTCATCTCCCACTACACATATATTTTTTTTATGTCCTGCTAAAAGAAAAAGTATTTTATTTTGTAAAGTATTAGTATCTTGATATTCATCCACAATAATATGAGTTATTTCTTCGTTTAGTTTTAGTAGTAGCTCTTTATCTTTAATTAATGTATCATAACATAATGTTTGAATTTTAGAAAAATCCATAACTTGATTATCTTCCAATATTTTTTGATAAATAGAGTAAAAAATTCCTAAAAGCTGAATTTCTCTATGTGAAGAATAATAAAGTTTAGTTATATCAACTTGATGTTCTGATAGCTTTGAAAAATAAGAAAGTAAACTAGAAATAGGTAGTCTAGATTTAGAATTTAGTTTGTTAATGAAATCTTTATAACCAAAAATAGACTCAAAAAGATGAATATTTTTGTGAAGAAGATATTTTTGTTGAAATTCATCTAATAAAAATTGATTATTTGTTTTTATAAGTCCTTGTAAAATAGAATGAATAGTTCCTATTTTCATCTGTTCAATGTCAATATTGAAGTTATTCTCTTTTAATTCTAAAGCAATTTTAAACTTAAGTTCGGTTGCTGATTTTTTAGTGAAAGTAGTAACTAAAATGGTTTTTGGATCAATTTTTTCATTTATAATAAGGTTAGCAACTCTTTTAACGATAGTAAAAGTTTTTCCTGTACCTGGACCTGCTAGAATAAGAAGAGGCCCTTTAACAGTTTGAACCGCTTCTAATTGTTCGGGATTCAAAGTTGAAAAATCCATTATAAACACCTCTTTATTTTTTATTGGTTTGATAACTGACAACACCTGATATAATAATAAAAGTAGCACCTAAAAGAGAATAAAAATCAGGAATTTCATTCCAAAATAAAATACCAAATAAACCAGCGAATACAATGTTTAAATATTGGAAAATAGAAACTTTATTTGCCATTGCAATAGTATAAGCGTGAGTTAAAAATAATTGTCCTAATCCTGATGTTATCCCAACTAGTGAAAGTGTAATGAATTGAGATAAAGTAGGAATAGTAAAACCAGATATTAATAAATTTGGAATCATAAAAACTGCTGAATATAGAGAAAACCAAAATACAATATTAGAAGGTTTTTGCTCCTTGGAAAGATGTCTTACCAATGTATAAGCAGCACCAGCAAAAATAGAAGAAGAAAACCCTATTAGAGCTGGAATTATAGAAAAATTAAATTGTGGTTTGATTATAAATATTGCACCTATTAACATTGTTAGGAGTAAAATAATTTGTATCTTCTTAGGTTTTTCTTTTAAAAACCACCATGCAAAACAAGTAACCCAAATAGGTGATAAATTATTTAGTAGGACTGCATCTGCCAAGAAAAGATTTTTTATAGCATAAAAATAACAAGCTGCTCCTAAAGTTCCAAGTAAAGAACGATAGAAAAGAAGTTTTTTATTTTCATAATTTCCACCTAAAAAATTAAAATCAGATTTATTAGCGGTAATATAAATAAAAAGAGCACTTATAATACCTCTAAAAAATAGTATTTGTGCATTTGAAAATCCTGAAGTTGAAGTTTTTGCCAGTGCTCCCATGGTAGCAAAAGAAAGTGCTGATAGGCACATAAAAAGAGCACCTTTAACATTATTTTTTGAAGAAGAAATCATTGTTTATATCACCCTTTTTATTAAAATATTTTTTATTTATTATATCATAAATAGAAAGATAAATATATTATAATAGTACTAAAATAGCTAATCTTAATTTTATAAAAATTCTTTTTTTCTACCAATAGTCGCTAAAAATTCATATTTTTTTATAATATCTAATATTTTCTTTTCATTTTTGATGGTTTTTATTTTTTCTAAAAAATTATGTTCCTTAACTAAATCAATAAATATAGTTAGAGCATCTAAATGTTCATTATTGTCAAAAGAGGAAAAAGTTAACATTGTATTTACCTTTTCTTTCCCTGGAAAAATAATAGGTTCAGAAAAAGTAAAGAGAACCATAGCTGTTTTGAATACTGAACTTCCACCTTTGCCATGAGGAAGAGCAAGATTTCCAGTGGTTACCATGTAAGAACCATATTTTTTAATTTTCTCAATAATTTCAGAAGTATATTCATTTGAGATTGCTCCAGAACTTTCTAAAATATTACCAGCTAATAGGATGGCATTTTCCCAATTATTTGCAGATATATTTAGTTTAATATTTTCAATTTTTAAAAGTTCAGAAAGGGTTGGATTTCTATTTTCAAGATCTAAGATTAATTTATTTCCCATAAGAGTTTGTAAATCTTTCATTAAAGTTTTTTTATCTGCAATAAGAGCATTTTTTCCAATTATTTCTATAAGAGAATTTAGCGATACTTTTTTAGAATATTTTGGAAGATTATACTGATTTAAAATATTAATATTTTCTTCTGTTAAAATTGTTTTAATAGTCACAACAGGGATATTAGTATTAAATTTTTGGGGAGAAAGTGTTGTAATAACTAAATCAATATTCTCTAGTGTGTAAGAGCTGACTTGATTATATGGAATAGTATCTACTATATTTACATTATATTTATCTTTAATTTGTTGTGCTAATAGTTTAGAGGTTCCATAACCTACTCCACAAACAATTAAAATATTTTTACTCTCTTTTTTATCTATTTTATTTCTATCTAGAGAGGCCTTAAAATGAAGAGAAATAAATGAAATTTCATCATTACTTATTTTTTCTCCTATAAATTCATTAAGTGGGATTAATGCTAATTCTGTAGTTTTAAAAATATCTGGATAATTGAGATAAACTTCTTTATAAATAGAATTTTGAAGTTCGATTTTATTTTTAATTCTATGAATAGTTGGTTTTATATGATTAGTTAAACCATCTAAAAGAAGCTTGTCATTAAAGAGTTTTTGTCCATAAATTTTTTCAAAATTGTTAATAATTTTTTTTACTAATATTTCAATTTCTATCCAGTTATTATAAAATGATTGGTCTATAACGTAACTATGACTTCCTAAGAAATAATCTGTAAGCTTATATAGTTCAAAATCATTGAGTTCTATTTCAAAATTAGATTCTAAAAGGGGTAGTGCTTTTATTAAAATTTCATATTCTTTTGTTTGTGAAAAAAAAATTTGATTTGAAGATGTTATTAACGAATGATTCTTTTTAATCCTTTTTATCATTATTAATATATAATTATTTAAGGTTATGAAAGCTTCATCAGAAATAACTTTATTCAGAGATTTAATAACATAGGAAATAAATTTTTTAACTTCTTGAATATGAATATTCTTATAATAAGTTCGAATTTGTTGATAAAAAAAATTTCTTATATAATCTTGACTTTCTGTAATCATATATTGATTTAATGTTTTTAATTGAAGCCTTCTAATATCTTCTTCTTTTCCCATAAGCATTAAACCTTGTTTTGGAACCAATTCTAACTTTAAATTATAAACATCTAAAATTTCTTTTAGTTCTTTTATAGTTTCTTTTATAGTGGTTCGACTTAAATCTAATTCTTCACAAAGTTTATTTATATTT
>CAMTIW010000145.1 GCA_947072665.1 uncultured Fusobacteriaceae bacterium
GTTTCCACCTTCTCTTATATTAAATTTATTGGATCAACATCCACTACTACTCTATACTTTTTATTTTTTGCTAATTCAGGTAAAAGAACAGATATTTTTCTTTTAACTTCTTCTATTTTTATTCTTTCACCCTTTATTACAATATTAGTCCTATATCTATCCTTTACCTTATATACCAAGGATTTCATAGGTCCATATATCTCTACTCCTTCACTTCGAATATCTTTTACAATATTTTTTCCAAAGTCAATTAACCCCTCTTCTTTTGTTGAAGATACTCCTATATTTATCATTTTACTAAATGGAGGATATGTAAAAATTTTTCTATCGTCTATCTCCCTAGAATAAAATTTTAAATAATCACCATTTACAATATCTTCATATACTTTGTTTTCAGGTTGATAAGTTTGTATTATAACCTCTCCATTTTTATCTCCACGACCTGCTCTTCCTGCAACTTGTGTCATTAGTTGAAAAGTTTTTTCATTGGCTCTAAAATCAGGAAAATTCAATGCTGAATCTCCATTTATAACTCCTACTAAAGTAACATTAGGAAAATGTAATCCTTTTGCTATCATCTGAGTTCCTATCATAATACTATATTTTTTATTTAAAAAATCCTCATATAGATTATTATGAAAGTTCTTTTCTTTTGATACTTCAGAGTCTACAACTACAGATGAAACTTTAAATATTTCATTTAAAACCTCCTGAATTTTTTCAACTCCTACTCCACTTTGTAAAATATTACTACTTCCACAACTACTACATTTTCCAGAATATTTTTTAGATGTTCCACAATAGTTACACTTTAATATTTTATCTTTTAAATAATAACTATATTTAATAGAGCAATGTTCACACTCCTCCACTGTCCCACAATCTTTACACTGAATATATGTTGAGTACCCTTTTCTATTTAAAAAAAGTATTACCTGCTCATTCTTTAAAAGTCTATCTTTTATTTTTTCTAATAATACCTTACTGAAATAAGGGTTTTCTTCCTCTTTCATATCTACAATTTCTATTTTTGGCATCTGAGCATCATTGTATCTTTTTGTCATTTCTAGTAATCTAAATACATTTTTTTCTCCGTAATAATAGGATTCAATAGATGGTGTAGCAGAACCTAAAATAAGTTTACACCCTTCTATTTCTACTCTTTTTAATGCTACAGTTTTAGCATTATACATAGGAGAACTATCTTGTTTATAAGTATTTTCATGTTCTTCATCTATTATTATATATCCAATATTTTTTATTGGAGCAAAAATAGCAGAACGAACTCCTAGTATAACTTTTTTTTCACCTAAACTTACCTGTCTCCATTGCTCTACCATTTCATCTTGGGTCATTTTACTGTGTAAAATTGCTACTGTACTTCCAAATTCTTTTATAAATCTTGACACTATTTGAGGGGTTAAAGCTATCTCTGGAACTAAGAATAAAGTCCCTTTCCCCTGCTTTAAACCCTCTTTTATTAAGGATATATATACTTCTGTTTTTCCAGATCCTGTTACACCTTTTATCAAAAAATATTTTCTATTTTCTTCTAATATTATCTTTTTTACATTTTCTTGTTCTTCATTTAATTGAACATCAATATTTTCATTTAAAAATTCATCTGGAGAAATATCTTCTCTATTTTTTACTAAGCTTTCCTTTGTTATATATATATTACCTCGAGAAATTAAACTTTCAACTTCGCTTTTTTCAAACTTTTTTTCTAAAAATACTTTTCCTATTTTGTCTTTTTTCCCAAAATATTTTAGTACTTTCTTTTCTAATTCAGTTTCGAAACTCAGTGTTTTATTAATTGTATAATATATTTTACCATAGGCTTTCTCTTTCTTTCTCATCCCAATATTAAATATTTGAGAGTACCCTGTTAAATAATAATTTTTAGTCCATTTCAATAATTTTATGTAGTTAGAATCATATTCTAAATCCATGGGATATTTTTTTAATATAGGATTAATTTTATAGTCAAACTTTTCAGTTTTTTCTGCCTCTACAACTATCGCTATAGTATCTCTGTTTCTAAATTTAACCTCAACAAACATCCCAACTTCATATTCATCATTTAAATCACAGTAAGTAAACAACCCATTTGTTCCTGCTACATAGAGATTTAAATATCTCATTTTTTTGCCTCTCTCTCTCCAAATTCTAATTTAATTTTATCTAATTCATATATATTTTCATTTGGTAGTGGTAATTGTTTTTTTACTACTCCTGATCCCTTCATATCAATCTTAAATCTAGTGTTTTCAAATATTTTAAATACTTCTGTTAAATTTTTTCCAACTAAATCTGGCATTAACTCTTTGTTTAATGTTTCGATTTCTTTAGACAATTTATTTTCTTTAGATAATTTATTTTCTGCAATACTATTTTTCGTCTCTTTAAAAGATGAAAAACTAGCTACATTTGTTGACTTCATATTTTTACTACTTGTTATTCTAGCAACAATCTCTCCAAATACTGGAGCTGCAACCGAACTTCCAAATCTACCATAAATCGTATCTGCTTGAGGTTTCAATATCATTATAAGAACTGTATACTCTGGTTTTTCCATTGGTAATACCCCTATAAATGAAGATAAATATGTGTTTTTTAAATATCCTCCACCAGGAGCACTTAACTGTGCCGTTCCTGTTTTTCCTCCAGTTCTATATCCATTTACTATAGCTTTCTTTCCTGATCCTATTGCTACGTTATTTTCTAACATAATTTTAATTCTTTCAGATGTCTGTGGTGATATAACTCTTCTTACTTCTTTAGGTGTATTTCTTCTAATAACTGTCCCATCTTGATCTACAATTTTATCAACAATATATGGTTTATAAAGTATCCCTCCATTAACAATAGCAGAGAAAGCTGTTATCATCTGTATTGGAGTTACTGCTATACCTTGCCCAAAAGCCATTGTAGGTTTCTTTAATTTATCCCATTTCTTATATGGTGACGCATAAGGTCTTAATTCACTTGGAAAATCAACCCCTGTTTTTTCATATAGTCCATATTTTCTTAAGTACTCTTCAAATTTTTGCTCAGTAAAATAGTCACTAATTAGTACCATTCCTACGTTACTTGATTTATTAATTATATCCCCTGTATTTATAATACCTTTTGTTCCTCTTGACGCTTCTTTTATTGTATGTCCAAACTTAGTAATTGTTCCATCCCCAACATTAAATTTGGTTTCCGGCGTTATATATTTTTCTTCCATTGCTGCTGAAACTATAAGTGGCTTAAATATTGATCCTGGCTCAAACTGATCTTGAAATATAGGATTTCTTATATCTTTTTTCTTCTGAGAAAAATACGATGTTGCTAGAATTTTTCCATTATTTGGATTCATTACAACAGCATATGCTTCCTCTGCTTTTGTAGCTAAAAACTGTTTTTCTAACTCTGTATTTAAAATAAAGTTTATCTCATTATCTATTGTTAAATATAAATTTTTTCCATTTAAAGACTTTTCTATTACCTCTTCAGACATAGGTAATTTTATATCCCTTGTCTTAGTAAAAAATGTTTTTATTTTAAGGTATTTTTCTCTTAAGTACTCTTCGTAATATCTTTCTATACCAAAGTTTCCAACTTTTATAACTCCTTTTGAGTTTGGAGGATAACCTATATTTCCTATTAAATTAAAGTATGTACTACCTTTATAATATTTTCTCTCTAGTATTCTTTCAAAAAATATTTCATTATTTTTTAATTTATTACTTTTTAAAATATCGGATATTGCAATTTTATCTATTTCATCAATTTTCTTTTGTATAACTTTATATCTATTTCCTTTTAATGCTAATTCTTCTATCTCTTTCTTTAATTGCTTCATATTTACATTCAAATATTTTTTATCAATTAATTCTTGTAACACTGAATTTACAGCATTATTTTGATAAATTCTTGTTGGATCTATTATTACATTATAAACATTTATATTAAATGCCATTTTTGTCATATTTGAATCGTAAATAGTTCCTCTTTTTCCACTTTTTATAAAGTCAGAACTTACCTGTTCATACTCTTTATCTCTATAGTAATTTCCATTTACAATTTGTAAGTTAATAGCTCTAGAAATTATTGCCAGAACTACAAAGTATATAACGAAAGTAGCTATTCTTGTTCTTGAAGCAAAATGTGTCCTACCTTTATATTTGTTATTACTTGCATAAACAAAAATTTGAAAAAGAAACATAAAAATTAAAAATATTGAGAAAGAGAGCCATCCCTCTATAAAAAAAAGAAATATCCCTATTATATTAAATATTAAAAAACCTAATTTTACCAAAGCAAACACGTAAAGTTCCTCCAAAATACATCATTATTCTGTCCAATTATACCATATTTTTATGCTAAATACCTCTTTATTAATTTATATAATTCACTTTTTTTATAATTTTTTTTGTATAAAGTTATATATTTACCCATTCTATTTTATTTTTTTGAAATTCTATTAGTTATTTTCTTATAAAAATGGTAGAATAGGAAGATTGAAAAATATTATGTAACTATAAGATTATTAGTTGATAATATTTATATTAATTATAAATAAATTTTATTAATAAAATAATAAAAAATAAAAAAGTTACAAATGGAGAGTCAGTGAAATTTAGTGAATTTAATTTAAAAGAACAAATCATAAAACAAGTGGAAGCAGT
>CAMTIW010000146.1 GCA_947072665.1 uncultured Fusobacteriaceae bacterium
ATATAATAGATATCTATATCCCTATTATTGAAATAATTAATAAACAAAATAAAAAAGAAAAAATAGCTCAACTTTATTATAGCATCAGTTCAAAATTTAGAGAACTTCACAACTATAAAAAAAATGTTACTGTTTCTGAAGCAGCAAATATTATTTTATCCTATAAAAATTTATTAAAATCTATACATCTACAAAAAAATATTCCTTAATACAAAAAGAAGAGAGCTATCTAATTAAATAAGCCCTCTTCTTTTTTTTATTTTTTAAACATTGGTCTAATTTCTTCCTCTTCATCATATCTAGGGTCTATAACTTTCGAACTATTATTATTTCTATACTCCATAGAATGTTGCTTAGATTTTGGTACTATACAAAATACTTTTTCTCCTGGATTTAAAATTATTCCATCCATAATATAAACTGCTCCACTTACAAAATCTATAACCCTTTGAGATGTTTTTTCATCTAAATCATGAAAATTAATATGTACAATCACCTCTTTACTGATATATTCCATATATTTAATTATATCTTCAAACTTATTTGGTTTAATAAAAATAATATCCACACCCATGTTATCCTCTCCTTTTTTAATATATTTCTCATAATTTATTATTATAAAAACTTTAATATCTTTTCCACTATTTCATTTACAGGTAAATCACTACTAAAACCAGCTGCTTTTTTATGACCACCACCTTTAAAAAAACCTGCAATATTATTTAAATCTATATCCTCTGATTTTGTTCTCATACTACCTTTTATATTTCCATTTTCCTCTTCTCTCAAAAATAATGATACTTTTGATTCATTTAACATTAATAAAGTCTCTACGATTCCATCAGTATCTGATTTATTACCATTAAATTCTCTAAAATCTTTTTGTGTCAATTTTGCTAATACCAATCCTTTTTCTGAAATATATTTTATATTCTCTATTGCTCTTGACATAAGTTTTAATGCAGCCATACTTTTATTATCATAAAAATTTTCTATAATTTTTGTATTATTAACTCCTATTTCTATAAGTTTTGAAGCTTTTATAAATGTTTCTTTAGAAACATTTGAATGTTTAAAATTACCTGTATCATTAACGATACCTGTATATAGTGCTTCTCCCATCCTTATATCTATTTCAATACCTAATTTTTCTAAAAATGTAAAAATTATTTCTGATGTTGAAGCTGATTTTATATCTACATAATTAAAATCTCCAAAATTATCATTACTAATATGATGATCTATATTTAAAATTGGCAACTTACCTTTAAAGTTCTTTAACTCTCCTATTCTTTCAATAGAAGCAGCATCTAAACTTATTATTAAATCTATATTTTTTATTTCCTTTATATTTTCTGTTTTAAATATTAATTCTGTTCCTGATAGAAACTTTATATTATTAGGAATATTATCATCTATAATAAAATTAATTTCTTTATCTAAATATTTTTTTTTCAATCCTAGTAATAGCGCAATTCCTGCTCCTATCCCATCTCCATCAGGATTTTGATGTGTTGTTATTATTATATTTTTATATTTTTGTATTTCATGAAATAATAGTTCCAACTTATTCATTAAGCCTCCCTTAATATTTTAATTTTTCGTGAAATCTAATAAATTTCTCTCTTCAGGAGTCAATCTATTTATCCCCTCTTTATAGGCACGTTCTGAATCATGACCTAATCTTTTGGCCATTATATTCATAACTGCTATTTCTACCATGGCTGCTGCATTTCTTCCAGAAGAAATATAAAGAATAGCCTTATCAAATGGATTTCCTATTATATCCATAGTTGTATTTTCATAACTCACTGATGTTGAATAATTTTCAGAGTTTGGATCTCTAAGTTCTATTATAGCATCTAATCTTTTACTTATTCTAACAGCACCTAAACCATATAAGGCTTTTATATCTATAATTCCTAGCCCTCTAACTTCCATAAAATAAGGTAATTTTGCTGCTTTTCCTACTATATCTTCATTGGAATCTTTTACAAATTTGACCATATCATCTGCAATCAATCTATGACCTCTATGTATAAGTTCCAAAGCTGTTTCACTTTTCCCTATTCCACTTTTCCCAACTAATAATACTCCAAATCCATAAAGTTCTAAAAATACACCATGCATAGATACATTTGGAGAAAAATATGTTTCTAAATAAGAATTATATACAGCCATTATTTGACCTGCTTTAGGATGCTTACTCCTACATATAACTGTTTGTTTTCCTTTTAAATGTTCGTAAAAATATTTAGGAACTTCAGTATCTTTTGTAACAATTATCATGGGAAAATTATAATTTAAATATTTCTCTAAATTTTCCTCTCTAGTTATAGGCGTAAGTTTTTCTAAAAAGTTGAACTCTAATTCTGAAAATATTTGTATTCCATTATATCCTTCTTCTTCATACATATCAAAATATCCAGAGAGAGCTAAAGATGGTCTATGAATGCTTGTTGTTGTTATTACATTTTTTTTTAAATATTCTTTCCCACTTAAAATTTCTAAATCATATTTTTCAATAATAGTTTCAACTTTTAAATTCTTCTTATTTTCTATCCCCATTTTATCCTTCCTTACTTTATTAGATTCTATAATTTTCATTGATTCTTTCCAAAAATATTCTGCAGAATTTATTCCCATTTTTTTTAATCTATGATTCATCGCTCCAGCTTCAACAATTACAGCTAGATTTCTTCCTTTTTTTACAGGTAATGTAAACTTTGGAATTTCTATTCCTAAAATATCTTCATAAACAGTATCTATTCCTAGTCTATCATAAAATTTCTTTTCTACCCATTTTTCTAAATTTATTAAAATATCTATTCTTTTACTCACTCTTGTACTTTTTATTCCAAAATGCATAGTTACATCTATGGGAATATTTCCATCATTAGAAAGAAAAAAATGTGAATCTGGAAGTTTTTTATCCAATCTGTTGGAACCTAAAAGATTTTCTATAAAATCTTTTTTTATTAAAATATTATCATCAGTTATAATTTTATGACCTCTTTCTAAAAGCTCAACTGTTAATCCAAATTTCGCCTCTTCGTATCCACCAATTAAAACTCCAACTCCATATACTTCCATAAAAATATAATCTTTTAAAATATATTCTTCAGCTAATGATTTTTGTAAAAAAAACTTTATATCTCTCAAAGTTTCTGTTGTTTTTAAATTAGCTTTAAAAACTGCTTTTCCATGTCTTTCAGCTATATCTAAAAATAACTGTGGTACTTCACATTCACCACTTAAAATTACAGTTGGAAAAGAATAAGAGAAATATTTATCCAAAACTTCCTCTTGACGTCCATTACAGAAATTTTTTATATATCCACCTTCTTTTTTTCCCATAACATGAACACTATTTAAAAGTTCATCCCCTTCAGTGTCAAAATATCCAGCAAATTCATATCCTACTCGATAGACAGAGGATGAATTAATTTTTTTATCTAAAGATACATTGGTTAACAGTTCTAATTTTAATTCTATCATTAACTCTTCTAATGTTAATGTTTTAGATTTCTTTCTTAGGTTGTTCATTAAATTTTATTCCTCCTGTCTTTTTTAACCAATCTTTTTTTAAAAACTCATTTCTTTTCAAATAATTTTTATCCATATAAAATCCTTTTTCTCTCACAAGAAAACTCTGTTCTAATAAAAACATATTCTTATTTACAATTAACGTTTTATCAACTCTAATTTTCTTTATTTCATTCAAATAATATACTGACATTCCTAAAAAAAATAAACTTAATAAAAATAATAATCCCCTTCTTCTATTTTTCTGTTTTGTTTTTGGAGAAATTATCTTTTTTTTTATTCCAACTGTTTTTTTTATATTTTTTTCTTTATACATCTTTTAAAAACTCCTTCACTTTTGAAAGAAGATAAAAAGAGCCACAAATCACTATAATTTTTTTGTTAAATTCATTCGCTAATTTATATGCTTTATGTAAATCATCTTCTACATATAGGTTTTTATAATTTTTAAAAATTTTACTTAACTCTAAACCAGATAAACCTCTTTTATTATCTTCTTTTAAAGATGTTAATATTATTTCTTCAGAAAATTCTTCCACTATTTCAGACATTCCATTTATTTCTTTATCACCTAATATAGAAATAATTGTTGATATTTCAGATTTATCATATTTTTCAATAAGTATATTTCTAAGCACCTTCATTCCCGCAACATTATGAGCACCATCTAAAATAATAATTTTATTGTTATTTAATTTGTAAACTTCAAATCTACACTGCCATTTCACTTTTTTAGTAGCTTTTTTTATTATTTCATTTGAAACACCTATTTTTTTTGCTGTCGTATAAGCCAATAAAAAATTTTTATACTGATGTTCTCCAAATAATGAAAATTCAAATATTTCATCCTTTATTTTGATGTTAGTATAAAAATTTGTATAATCTAGAGTATAACTAGATTCTTTATTTACATCTTCTGAAAATATTAACTCTTTACATAATTTATTTTTTACTGCTAATTCTAATTCTATTGTTTTTTCTCCAACAATTACTATTGAATTTTCTTTTATTATTCCAGATTTTTCATAAGCTATACTTTCCAATGTATTTCCTAATTGCTCTATATGATCAAAAGATATATTTG
>CAMTIW010000147.1 GCA_947072665.1 uncultured Fusobacteriaceae bacterium
TATTTCAAGATCAACAAAAGACTCTATTTATATATTTGTAAATGGAAGAGTGATAAAATCAAAATTAATAGAGACAGCAGTTATAGATAGTTATTACACAAAATTATCGAAGGGAAAATATCCTTTTGCAATACTTTTTATAAATGTTGCTGGGAAAGATGTAGATGTAAATGTTCATCCTTCTAAAAAAATAGTGAAGTTTAGTAATGATACAAATATTTATAATTTAGTAAGTACTAAAATTAAAGAGATAATTTCTAAAAATGATGATTTAACAGCAAGAGAACTGAATATAGAAACTATTGAGCATAAAAAAATAGAGGAAGTATCAGAAAATCAAAATATTGTTGAAAAAATTATAAAAGATACTGAAGAAAACATTGAAAAGTCTAGTAATAATAAGGTAAAATATTATGAAAGTATCCCTATGGAAAATAAAAAAATACTAGAAATAGGGGAAATACCAAAATCTAATATTATAGAAAAAAATGAAGTTAGTGAAAAAAAAGAAATTTCTGAAAATTTAAATGAAAAAAATTGTATCATAAAAAAAAATATAGAAAATATATTTACTAATTTTGAAAATAGTTGTAAATTAGATATGCATGTTAATAAAAAAGAAAATGAAAAAAAGGAAAAAGAAGGGTTGCAATTTCCTAAAATTACTGATAATATTAGCAGTTGCAAGGATAATATACCAAAATTAGAAAATAGTAAAAATCTAGACTTAAAAATAATTGGTCAGTTTATGAATTCTTATATAATTGTTGAAAATAAATCATCACTAGAAATTTATGATCAACATATAGTACATGAAAGAATTTTATATGAGAATTATAAAAAAGAGTATGAACAAAAAGAGATAAAAAGCCAGGGACTGCTTATTCCTCAGAGGATATTTTTAGATCCAATAGATATGGATAGAATACATGAAAATATTGAAGTGTTAAACTCTTTTGGATTTGAAATAGAAGAATTTGGTAAAAATGAAGTTTTAATCAGAGCTATTCCAACTTTTTCAATGAAAGAAAGCATAGAATCTTTTTTTAGAGATATTTTAGCTGAAATAGGAACATATAGGAATAGAGATCCTCGTGAGGGGATAATAATTACGATGTCGTGTAAAGGGGCAATTAAAGCTGGGGAATCTTTGAAACACGATGAGATGGTAGATCTTATAGAAAAACTTCATGAGATAGGGGAATATACATGTCCTCATGGAAGACCCATTATCCTAAGACTTTCTTTAGATGAAATGGAAAAAAAATTTAAAAGAAAGTAAAAAAAATTAAAAAAAAGTGATGTGATGTATTGAATATTAATCTTGTATGTATAGGAAAAGTTAAAGAGAAATATATAAACGAAGGAATTGATGAGTTTCTAAAGCGTTTGACAGCTTTTGCTAAAGTAAGAGTAATAGAATTAAAAGAAGATGGAAATGATATTCAAAGGGAGAAATCCATTGAAAAAGAGTGCAGTGAAATAATAAAAACTCTGGAAAAGAATAAAGGATACTCTATTTTATTAGATATTGGAGCAAAGCAGCTTTCCTCAGAAGAAATGGCAAGAGAGATAGAAAATATAGGGGTTAGAGGCAATAGTACAATAAATTTTGTTATAGGTGGTTCTTATGGCGTTTCAGATGAACTGAGAAAAATTGTGGATATGAGATTAAGTTTTTCGAAAATGACATTTCCTCATCAATTGATGAGATTGATTTTTTTCGAACAACTCTATCGTTGGTTTGGGATTAATAATAATATTAAATATCATAAGTAAAAGTGTTAAAATTTATTAGGAGGAAAAGATGTACGTTCAAGGTGAAAATTTTGATTTTGATATTAATGGAGAAGAGCATGAATTAAATGTTCTAGAAATTGTAACGTTAGGAGAGGCTGAATATTTAATAACAGAGGATTTTGACGGAAATTTATTTGTATTTTTATCGAATGAAGAAGAGGAAGAAATTCAACTTGTAGATGATAAAAGAGAAGCTCGTGACATTATTGAGTATTGGAAAGATGAGTATCTATTAGCAGGTAGTATTGGGGATTACGAAGAGGATGAATACTACGATAGAGAAGATAGAGATATTGATGATGACTATGATGATTACGATGACAACTATAGAGATTATGACGATGATGATGACTATTAATTTAAAAATAAAGAGTACAGACTCTTATAATGATGAGATACTTGAAGATGTAGTAGCTCAAAAGAAAATTTTAAGTGAAAGTTTTACATATTGCTATTCTAGTGAGATAGGAGAAACAGAATTAACTTTTTTTGGAAATAGGTTTAAGATGGAAAGAAAAGGACAAACTTTAGGCAAACTTTATTTTTTAGAAAACGGATTAGGAAATTTTTATTTAGAAGCCTATGGACTTAAGGAAAGTTTTAAAGTAAAAAATGGCAAACTGGTGTATAATGAAGAGAAGATTACTGTATCTTATGATCTTTACAAAGATAACGAAGCAGTTAACAGTTTGAACATACATATATTTGAAAAATAATTAAATTTAGTAAGGAGATAGGATGAAAGGAAAAATATTACTAATTTCTCTTCTGTTAATGACAGGATGTACTTCTTTAAATGATTTTATGAAAAAAGGACCAGAAAAAAGTCCAACAGTTTCTAACGAAGAATCTCAAGGAAGAAGATTAGTTCAGAATAATATAAATTTAAATAATGGTGGGAGTAAAATTGTATTAAATACTCTTAAAAAGAATTGGGAAACTAATGCAGTTAGTCAAAATAAAGTAACAGAAAATATGAAAAAAGTTGATTTATATGCAGGGGAAACTTTAATAATAAATGATCCTAGTATAACTTCTATATACATTGTAGGAAAGAAAGTTCCTGATTACCAACTTATAAAGAATGATTATGGATATAAATTTAGATCACTATTTCAATATCAGTATACTTTAAAAATAAATAGAAAAAATAAAGTTCCACAAAATTTAGTAGTAAATAATATTTTAAACTATAAAGTTGAAAAACAGGCTGCATACGATTCTATAAGAAATTCATATAATTTTAAGAGATACAATGAAACTATTTCTAGTATTGATTTATATGCAATCGCATATCCTAATGACGCAAGAGAAAATGAGTTAAATGTTTTACTTTTCAATGTCTTTATAGAAAACTCAGACTTTGATAACGCTGTAAAAAAAATGAATAATTTAAAAAAAATAACAACATTTAGTGAAAGTGATATAACCTCTTTATTTAGAGGAGAGTTAAAAATATCAAAATATAATCTTAGTGTAGATGATTATTACATATATTATACTAAAAAGTATGAAGGATTTGCTCAAGAGGTAATAAAGTATCTTAAGACTAAGTCAACATTAACGGATAGAGAACGTCAACATTTATTAAATGAGGGAGAAAGACTAGGCAACGAAGAGTTAAAAAGAATTGCTACAGAAACTAAAGAGAAAAGTTTATTAGACTTACTGAATCCTTTTGCAAAGAAAGATGCTGTTCAAAGTAGTGAAACTAATAAGCCGGCAAATAATCTTTCTTTAGCAGATATGTCTGGACCTAAAGAAACAGCTGAAGTTCCTGAAAAAATTGTAAGTAATATCCCAGAGCAATTATCTTCGCAAAGTCCAAAAGATGAAGGAGAAATTGTACAATTAGATGCTATGCAAATAGATTCTGATCAAAAATATTATGAAAAAGGTAGAAAGGCATTTGTTCAAAATAGATATGATGAGTCTATAATATATTTTAATAATATAAAAGATAAAACATCGAAAGTTGATATTAATTATTATTTAGGAAGTTCTTATTTTATAGTTGGTAACTATGATAAAGCGATAGAAAATTATAAAAAATATATTGACTCAACAGATGATAGTATAAGAAAAGCTGAAAGTTCACATAATATTGGTCTTTCTTACGAGAGAAAAAATGATAGTGGAAATTCAGTTTTATGGCATAAAAAGACTATAAATGATTATCCAGGAACAACATGGGCAAGAAAAAGTAATATTGCAATAGTAAAAATAAAAAATAAAAAGTAGACATTAAAGGTAACATTGTTTATAATAATAAAAATAAATATAAAAATTATGGAGGCAACATGGAAAGATATTTTGACAGAATACAAAACGACCATATTATGATGGATAAATGGAAAAAGGTTGAAGAGATAAAGCAGATGGGAATAGATCCATTTGGAAAGAAATATGATAAGCAAAATATGATTGCAGAGCTTTTAGCCTCTAACGTAGAAGATGAAAAAGAGTTCAAAACAGCTGGAAGAATCATGGGATTAAGAGAGCAAGGGAAAGCTGTATTTGTTCATATAGAAGATCAAACTGGAAAAGTTCAAGCTTATATTAGAAAAGATGAGATTGGAGAAGAAGTTTTTAATTTAATTGGATTAATAGCAGTTGGAGATATAGTTGGATTAAAAGGTAAAATGTTTTTAACTCAAAAAGGAGAATTAACATTAAGAGTTAATGAATTCACTCTTCTTTCTAAAAATGTAAGACCATTACCAGAAAAATATCACGGTTTAACAGATGTAGAGACTAGATACAGAAAAAGATATTTAGATTTAATGGTAAATAGAGATGTAAAAGAAACTTTCTTAAAAAGAAATAA
>CAMTIW010000148.1 GCA_947072665.1 uncultured Fusobacteriaceae bacterium
AAAGTCATAACATTTCTTCATATATTCACAATACGCTTTATAGAACTCTTCCTGTGTTTTTACTTTTTTCAAATCTTTTAAAGAATCAATCTCTTTTATTTTTTTATTTTTATTTCTTAATAATAAATAAATTATTAATATCCCTTCTAATATGATAATAAGTAACAGTATAAGGTTTAAGGTTGTTATTTTGTTATTTTCTTTTACTTTATTTATAAATTCAAAAGAAACATTTTTTTCTGTTCCCTTTTCTATTTTTTTATCATCTAGATTATCTTCTTTTATTTCATTTTTTTGATCTGAAACCTTATTTTCTATCAATTCTGAATTAGGCTTAATATCTATCTTCTTTTCCGGTATTATCTTTTCTTCATATTTTTTTGTTTCGGTATTGAAATATCCAATTTTAGTACTTGGAATAATTATTTCACCACTTTTTTTAGGAACAAAAACTATTTCAAAATCTTTTTCAGAGTAAACTTTTCCCTCTCTAATTTCTAGAACTTCTTTTTTTATAGTTTCGAAAACATTGTAATTCTCATTTTTAGAAATATTAAGACTTTCTATATTATCTAAATTTACATCTCCATATAGTCTGATATTTAGAGTTACTGTTTCTCCCATTTTTATTTCAGTATTTGTCCAATTCGATTCTATTTTTAAATTTCCAACTATATCCCTATAACTTTCATTTTTACCTTCAGGTAATGGAATTATCTTTAATTTTATATTTTTTCCACCTAAATATAAAATTTTATCAGCTATAGCTTCAACTTTAGCTGTTTTTATTAATTTTTCTCCACTGGAATTTCCCTGAATGATTCCTCTATAAAGATTTAGTTTAAAGCCTCTAATTCCATTATAACTAGTTTCACTTTGAACTAAATTTCCATCTCTCCCTATAGGAGTAAAGTCTTTTACAGATAAATCAGTAAAAACTGGTTGTTCTTTATATTGAAATCCTCTTAAAGATTTTAATCCTATAAAATTTTCTTCATATACTTCTTTTTGACCAAAATATAAAGTTTTATTTTCTAAATTATTTTTTATAAAAAAAGCTTTTGAGTCCTTTAACTCGCTACTATTTTTTATTGTATCAACACTATCTTCTAAATTATTATTATTCTCATTTGTTACTTCTATATTTAATATATTAGATTTATCTGTTTCTGTTTTTGTTTCAAGTTTAAATTTTCCAGTTTTTCTTGGTCTTAAAATATATTTATCTACTAATTTCTTTGAACTTTTAAAATTAACAGATGTATAAAAAGAACTACTTCCTCTTGAAACAACATCAAAATTATCAAGACCTTCAACCACATAATTCCCTTTATCTGTATCTATAAATTCGATAGCAACTTCTATACCCTCGTTTATTCCAATTTTATTATCGCTTGTTTTCATTATTATTGCTCCAAAAGATAAAGCCGTAACAAATAAAAATATTATCAATAATTTTATTTTGTTCATTATTTTTTCACCTACCATCTATTTTTACTCTCTGAATTTCCTTGATTTATAAATTTTTCATTATTTTTAAATGCCTGTTTTTCATTTCCTTCTAATTGTTTTAAAATGAACTTTATTTCTTCTTCTTTTTTATTTTCTAGATTTAATTCGTTCTTATCTTGATTTTTATCTTGATTTTTATCTCGATTTTTGTCTTGATTCTTATCTTGGTTCTTGTCTTTATTTTTGTCTTTATTTTTGTCTTGGTTTTTATCTTGGTTTTTGTCTTGGTTCTTATTTTGGTTTTTGTCTTGGTTCTTATTTTGATTCTTATCTTGATTCTTGTCTTGATTCTTATCTTGATTCTTGTCTTGATTCTTATCTTGGTTTTTGTCTTGATTTTTATCTTGATTTTTATCTTGATTCTTATCTTGGTTTTCATTTTTTAATTTCTCTAATATTAACTCATAATTTTTTTTTATATTTATATCGTCACTTTTTTTTAATTGTTTTTTATATTCTAAAAGTGCTTCTTTATATTCTTCTTTTTTATTATTTTCTTTATTTTCATTTTTCACTAAAGAATTACCTTTTAAAAAATACTCTTCATGTTTTTCTTTAATAACTTTTTCATAATTTTTAGATTCATAAAAAACTTTTATCAAATTACTTTTTGTTCCCTCTCTTTCTTTTATCTTTATTGCCTCTCTATAAAATTTTTCAGCTTCTTCATACTTCAATTCTTTTACACAAATATTACCTTTTTTTACATAATAATACTCTCTCATTGAATTAATAGATAATATGAAAATAATAAAGGATAATATAACCATAAATACATATTTATTTTTCTTCATTTCTTATACCACCTTTTATTAAATATGCTATTAATAATAAAATTATCCCTATAAACAGTGGATATTGAAAATATTTTTTATAAATTTTTAGATTTTCCTCTCTTATACTATTTTTTTCTAAACTTGAAATTGATTTAATAAATCTTTTATTTTCATCTTTACTATTATTAATTTCAAAATAATTTTTTTCAGCAATATCTCTTAAGAGATCTGAATTAAGTTTACTTAAAGCAGCACTTCCATTTTTATCTTTTATATAGCCTATTTTTTTTCCATTCTCATAATTTGGAACTATACCTCCATTTTTTGTTCCTATTCCTATACTATAAACATTTAATTTAGTATTTTTTATATAGTCTGAAAGCTCTTCATCATAGTCTCCTCCATCTGATACAATAAGTACCACTGGATTTTTTGTAGATGTTTCTTTAAAAGACTCTTCAGCTAATTTTATAGCAGACAAAAGCTTTGTACCCCCACCAGAAATAAGTGTTGTATCTATTACTTCTATATAGTTCTTAGCCATAGAATAATCATCTGTTAATGGTAATTGTATGTAAGCACTATCAGAAAATGGTATTATTCCTATACGATCTCCTTTTAATTCATCTAATATTTCTTCTATTACTTGTTTTCCTCTAGCTAACCTAGATGGATAAACATCTTCTACCATCATAGAATTTGAAGTATCCATTAAAACATAAATATCAAGACCTTGAACCTCCTGTTTTTCTGTATCTACAAGTTTTTGAGGAGAAAGTAATGCTATAAAAATAAAAATTGTTCCTACTACATATAAAATTCCTTTTATTATTTCTGTTTTTTTATGTACTTTAAATTTCAATAAATTTATTATTCTATTTTTTTTTATAATACCTAAACAAGTTATTATTCCAATACAAATAGGAAATAATATATATATTAGATATTTCATATTACCAAATTCCAATAATCTCACTCCCTATGGTATTTTTATAAATATTAAATATTGTAATCCTAAAGAAATAACTAAAAGTACTAATGAAATTTTTAATAAATTTTCATATAACTCTTGTTTTTCATAATACTCTCTTCCTTCTATTTTAGTTTTTTCTAATTTATTAATTTCAGTAAAAATATTTTTAAATTCTTCAGGATTACTTGCTCTAAAATATTTTCCACCAGTTTCGTTAGCTATATATTTTAAAAGATTTTCATCTAACTCTTTATTTTCAACTACTCTATTTCCAAAAAATCCAGGTATTACCATTTCCCTTGCACCTATTCCAACAGTATAAACTTTAATCCCTAATTCTTTAGCTATTTTGGTAGCTGCAATTGGACTCATCTCACCAGAATTATTTTCTCCATCTGTTAGTAATATTATCACCTTAGATTTAGCTGTTGATTCTTTTACTCTATTGATTGCAACACCTAAACCCATTCCAATAGCTGTTCTATTATTACTAGTTATATCATCTGTTGTTATATCTCCCACTACTTTTTGAATAACTGAATGATCAAATGTTAAAGGTACTTTTGTATATGCATCTCCTCCAAATACCACGAGAGAAATTCTATCTCCATCTCTTTTTTTTACAAATTCTTTTAATATTTCTTTTGCTTTTTCCAATCTGTTAGGTTTAAAATCTTCTTGTTCCATCGATTTTGATAAATCTAATGAAATAACCATATCAATAGCATCTTTTTTTATTTTTACATTCTGAGATACAATTTGAGGTCTAGCCAATGCAATTATCATAAAAATTAGAGATAATAACATAAAATATTTTGATATTAAATGTTTTTTAGTTTTATTTATCTTATTTTTTAAAGGTCCTATACTTGGTATTATTATACCTTTCTTTTTTCTCTTCTTTTTTTGTAAAAACATATAAATAACTACTAATAACAATAATAAAAAATAAGGGTTATTAAATTCAAACATCTCTTTTCACCTCATTTTTTTTTAATTCTTTTTGATTTTTTTTTTCCTCTTTTAAGGAATTATTTATTTCTTCAAATATTTCATATGTTTTTTTTATTAAGCTTTCTTTTTCTGAAAATTCATTTTCTGAATTTCTATTAGAAAACTTATAATTATCCAGTTTTTTAAGAAAAGTTATTTCATTACTCCCTACAATTCCAATTTTTTCATATTTTCCACTTCTAAAATTACTTTTATAGATACTATCTATATAATTTCTTAAATAATAACTTATTTCATAACTCCATTTTTCTTTATCCAATGATTTCATTCCTTTTAAAAAATATTCACTAGAAGATAGATTTTTATTTTTATTTTTATTTTTTGATTTAATCAAAAAATATAACCC
>CAMTIW010000149.1 GCA_947072665.1 uncultured Fusobacteriaceae bacterium
TTTTTTATCTTCCATACATTTTCTCCTCATTTTTAATAAAATAATTTAATTTTTATGAATTTATAAAAACTTAAGTTAACGATTAATCTTTAATTTCTTTTTTCAACTTCTAAATATTTAACTATACGATTATTTAGAGCTATTCCTTTTAATTTTTTTCCATGCTTACTCAATAAAACTTCTTCTTTTCCCTCTTCAATTAATAAATCACACCATTTTTTTATTTCTAATTTTGTTAGTTTTGATTTTGAATTATAATATTTATTTTTATTATCTTTATTTTGAATTTTTAAGCAACGTTCATGTAGTTTTTTTGCTTGATTTTTAATAATTTCTTCCTTCTTTTTTCTCTCTTCTTTTGATACTATTTCTGAAAATAAGTTTTTAAAAAAATTTAAAATTGACTGTAACATTCTACCTCCCACTGTTGCTTTTTCTCTACAATATTGTACATAGTATACATGTTTTTTTTTTTTATTGCAACAATAAAAATTCTATTTTTATTGACACCATAACATTTTTATTGTATATATATAATATATTTAAAATTGTTTTATCATTTTGGTTATATGAAAAAAAGGGGGGACTTCTATATGAATTCATTATTTTTAATATTTATTGCTATTTTTCTTTATCTTTTAGCTTATAAAATTTATGGTAATTTCTTGGAAAAAAACTGGGGAATAGACCCCAAAAAGAAAACTCCAGCACATACAATGACAGATGGTGTGGACTATGTTCCTGCTAAAGCTCCTGTTTTATTAGGACATCACTTCTCGTCCATAGCAGGTGCTGGACCTATTGTAGGTCCTATTGTGGCAGTTATGTTTGGTTGGTTACCTGCTGTTATTTGGGTTATATTTGCTGCCATCTTCTTTGGTGGAATTCATGATATGGGTTCTATTTTTGCATCTGTTAGAAATAAAGGTAAATCTTTAGGTGAAATAATTGGTGTAACTATGGGAAAAAAAGGGAAAAAACTATTTGAAGTTTTTGCTTGGCTAACTTTAATTCTTGTTGTAGCTGCATTTACAAATATTGTTGCTGATACTTTTGTTGCAGTTCCAGAAGCTGCTACAACATCAATTTTATTTATTATTTTAGCTATTGCATTTGGATATTTTGTTTATAGAAAAGGTTATAGCCTTCTTTTAGGTAGTCTAATTGGTGTTATCTTATTAGCTCTGTGCATTGGTATTGGAAATGCTTTTCCCATAGTTGCAAGCAAAAATTTCTGGATGTTTTTTTTAATTGTTTATATTTTTATAGCTTCTGTTACTCCTGTATGGATTCTTTTACAACCAAGGGATTATCTTAACTCTTTCTTATTATATGGAATGATGATTGGAGGATTTTTAGGTCTTCTTATAATGAGACCTAATATGAATTTACCTGCTTTTACAGCTTTTCATATAAACGGGCAATTTCTTTTCCCAATGTTATTTGTCACCATTGCATGTGGTGCTGTTTCTGGATTCCATTCTCTAGTTGCTTCTGGGACTACTTCTAAACAATTGGATAATGAAAAAGATATAAAAGTAGTTGGTTACGGTTCTATGCTCATTGAAGGAGTTCTTGCTATTATTGCAATTATCACTGCTGCTTATCTAACACAAGATAAATATACGTTACTCATGCAAAATGGTGGCCCTATAAATGTTTTTTCAGATGGACTTGGAACGTTTATGGCAACTCTTCGTATTCCTTTTGCTGTGGGGAAAAACTTTACTGCATTGGCTATATCTGCTTTTGCTTTAACATCCTTAGATACTGCTACAAGGCTTGCTAGATTTATTTTTCAAGAATTAATTTCTGATTTTGAAAAAAAAGATAATATAAAAACGATACAATTACTTTCTAATAAATATATTGCTACTTTAATTACTGTTTTTATAAGTACATTTTTAGGATTTAGAGGTTATCAAGTTATTTGGCCTATATTTGGTTCTGCAAATCAACTACTTTCTGCATTGGCTTTACTTGCTCTTTCTGTTTGGCTGAAAAAAAATGGTAAAAATTATAAAATAACTCTAATACCTATGATATTTATGTTTGCAGTTACACTAACTGCTCTAGGCTTTTTAATATATGCTAATTTAAAAAATTATATATTACTCTTCTTTGCCGTTGTTCTATTTATATTTGCAATTATACTTCTTATTGAATCTAAAAATTCATTTGGAGATATGGAGAAAAATAATGAGTAAGGATAATTTTTTTAATAATATAAGTTTATTTTTTAGTGGTGCTTTTGATAGTAATAAAATGTCAAAAGACATAATTAAAAGCGCTCTCCAAGATGAAATTGATGAATTTTTATTTCTATGTTTTTTAGAAAATGTAGGAATAACACTTCCTATCAGCTATTATATGATTGAACTATATCCTTATCTAGGTGATTATATGATAGACTGGGAAAAAAAAATGGTGCTAAGAAAAAGAATCTGGTATGAAAAAGCTAATCAAGGTCTTTTGTGAAAATAAGGAGAAAAATGAATAAAATTATATTTGTTGGTGGAAAAGGCGGTGTTGGTAAAACAACTTATTCCTGCGCTCTTGCACTTAAAAAATCTAAAAAAAATAAAGTTCTATTGGTATCAACTGACCCAGCACATTCCATTGGTGATGCGTTTCAGGTTAATATTGGAAAAGATATTTATACTTATTCTGAGAATCTTTTTTTTATTGAAGTTGATGGGGAACATGAAAGTAATAAGTATATAGAAAAAATTGAAAATCAGTGTAAATCAATTTTAAGTCCTATTATCATGGACGAAATCAGAAAGCAATTAATTCTAGCAAAAGTTTCTCCTGGAACCTTTGAAGCTGCTATATTTGATAAAATGATTGATATTATTTTAAGTCCTAAGGATTTTGATTATATTATCTTTGATACAGCTCCTACTGGCCATACATTAAAACTTTTAGCATTCCCTGAACTACTTGAAAGTTGGTTTGACTCTCTAATTAAAAAAAGAGAAAAAATTCTCATGTTAAAAAATATGATAGATAATAAAAAAACACTTTATGCTGAAGATGAGATGCTTACTATTCTAAAAAACAGAAAATATAAGTCTAAAAAAATAAAAGAAATATTTAGTGATAAAAATAGTTTATCTTTTAATTTTGTCTTAAATCTAGATAAGCTTTCCATCGCAGAGACTAGAAGAGCTTTAGATACTTTAAATAATTTAAATATTTATCTAGATAAACTTATTATTAATAAAAATATTATAGAATCTAAAAATATTTATTTTGAAGAAAGAAAAATATTAGAAGAGAAAGAGCTAGAAAATATAAAAAAAATCTTCAAAAATGAAACTTTATTTTTCGTTCCATTATTCAATTTAGATGGATTAGATTTATTAAAAAAAATTACTGAAATATTATAAAAAATTATTTTAGGAGGATTAAATGAAAAAAAAGTACAGTTTTATATTACAACTAATTTGGATTATTGGTACAATATTTTTTATAAGTTGTTCAAAAAGTGAAAAACCAATAAAAGATACATTAGTTTTTGCACAACTTGCTGACCCAAAAACTTTAGATCCTCAAAATTCAACAGATACCTATTCTCAAAATGCAATTGCGCAAATTTATGATAGATTATTTGAAATTAATGAAAAGAATGGAGAACCTATTTTGGGCTTAGCTAAAAGCTATGAAAAAATTGGAGATAAAAAATTAAAAATTAAATTAAATGAAAAAGTTAGATTTCATAATGGTGATTTTTTAACAGCAGAAGATGTTCGATTTACTATTATGGAAAGAGCTAAAAAAATCCAAGAGTTGCACATCTTTACAATTTAATAGAAAATATAAATATAATAGATGAGCATACTTTTGAAATTATTACTTATGAGCCTTTTGCTCCACTTATGAATCATTTAAGTCATAAAACATCTTCAATCTTAAATAAAAAAGAGTTTGAAAAATTAGGTGAAGATAAATACTTCCAAAATCCAATTGGAACAGGTGCATATAAAGTTAAAAGTTGGGACTTAGGGGATAAAATAACTTTAGAAGCTGTTCCTGGTTATTTTAAAGGTGATGCAAAAATAAAAAATATAATCATCAAAGGTATTCCAGAAGAAAACAGTAAAGTTATTGGACTAGAAACTGGAGAACTGGATATGATTTTAAGTATTCCTCCAATAGCATGGGAAAGTATAGAAAAAAGTCGTACTGTCACTCTAGTGAAAGCACCATCTCCTACCACTGGTTATATCGGACTCAATGTTAAAAAAGGTATATTAAAAGATAAAGAAGTTCGACAAGCAATAGCTATTTCTATTGATAAAGATGCTATTATAACTGCTATTTTTTCTGGAACAGTAGGAAAAGCTGAGCAATTTTTAGCACCTCCAGTTTTTGGACATAACAGTACTGTGAAAGCACAACAATTAGATATTGAAAAAGCAAAAAAAATTATAAAAGATAAAGGATTAATAGGTAGTGAAGTGAACTACCCACCACTTAAAATCTAATGATTTTGAAGTTGGGGGCTTCGTAAGAAGTATCTAGCCAATGCTAAATATATTAATT
>CAMTIW010000150.1 GCA_947072665.1 uncultured Fusobacteriaceae bacterium
TTATAATTCTATAACTTTCATTTTCAGAAAATTTAAATTTCATTTTATTAAATATATTTATAATTTTAAAACTACCATCTAAATAATCTATTTTTAATTTATAGTTTCCTTGATAAATTGAACGAAAATAATAAATTCCACCTCTACTATATAATTCAGCTTTAGAACTATTTTCATTTTCTTTATTTTGTAATTTGATATTAGCAATTCCTGGAGAATTTATTTTTAAAGTTTCTCCTACATATAACTCATAATTATCTTTTGATTTATTCAACGTCACTTCACGTTGAATATTTTTTTTCCAATTATTTCTTATATCTTTTAAAACTTGATCTACTCCATTATCTCCTAAATATATATCTTCTTGAACTAATTCTATATTTTTTTCTTTTTGTCTCTCTTGACCTAAATTATTTTTATTCAGATTTAATCCTTCTAAGTTTGCACAACCTACAAATATTAAAAACGATAGCCCTATTAAATTTCTATTGAATTTCATTTTTTCTCCTTTAGGAAATAAATTATTCTTCTATAAGTTTTATCCTTAAAGCATTAATAAAATTTTCTTCTTCATATATTTCATATGAAAAATAAGTATTTTCATGAGAAAGAGTAATTTCACCATTTCTTATAATAAACTCTTTTTTTAAACCTTTTGTTTCAAGTTTAAATATCCCCTGACCATTATTATTAAAACTCAATCTTGCTAAAGATTCACCATCTCTTATCATTTCAAAATAATCTTTTAAATCCCTCTTTTTTGCTAATTTTATTTTACAGACTCCAATTTCACTGGAATAATTATATTCTAGATATTCATTGTTTTCTTTTTTATTAGCCTTCACATTTTCTATAAATATATCCCCATAATCATCCTTACTTTTTATTTTTAAATTAATAGTCATCTCTATCATAATTGTCATCATAGTCGTCATAGTAATCACGATCTATTTTCCTATCCTCTCTATCGTAATATTCATCATCTTCAAAATCACTTATATCTCCATCATCATTTTCAACCAAATACTCATCTTTCCAATACTCTATAACATCTTGAGCATCTCTTTTATCCAAAATTAGCTCTATATCGTCTTCTTCTTCATCATATTTAAACACATGAATTTTCCCATTAAAATCCTCTGTTATAAAATACTCTTGTTCTCCTATAGTTACATTTTCTAAAACATGTAACTGATACTCTTCATCATTGATATCATAATAAAAAGTCTCGCCTTGTGTGTACATTAAAAAACCTCCTGCCTCTTCTTTTAAATTTATTAATTAATATATTCTCATATATTATTTATGATATTTATTATTCCCTATAATTCCAAACCATCTATAGATTTGCTCTGTTAAAATAAGCCTCATCAATTGGTGTGGGAAAGTCATTCTTGAAAAACTTAATCTTATTTCAACGAGATTTCTAACTTCATTTGCAACCCCATAAGAACCACCAATTATAAAATTAATAGTACTATTTCCATTAACACCTATTTTTTCGATTTCTTTTGCCATCTCTTCTGAACTATAATTTTTTCCACCTATATCTAAGAGTATACTATAACCTTTATTTTTTTCAAGTGTTTTTATTATTTCTAATGTTTCTTTTTTTATAGATGATTCTCTATTCCCATCATTTCCATCTTCTTTTAATTCTATTATTTTTACCTTTGCAAAAAGTGTCATTCTTTTTAAAAATTCATTGATACCTTCATTTATATATTTTTCTTTTATTTTCCCAATACATATTATATTTACGTTCAAATCAAATCTCCAATTTCTTCTTTTTTATTTTTACTCTTTTTATTTTCTTTTTATTTTCTTTTAAATTTTTTCTCAATTTCATCTAAATCTAGTTTCAAAATAATAGGACGTCCATGAGGACACGTGTATTCCCCAATTTTATGTAAATTTCCAATAAGTATATCCATTTCTTCCAATGTTAATTTTTGTCCAGCTTTTATAGCTCCTTTACACGACATGGATATTATTATACTTTCTCTAGGATCTCTTTGTTTATATTCTTTTAATTCTTTTATTACTTCTCTAAATAGAGACTCTATACTTTCTTGAAATTTAAAAATAGGTATTGTTCTAATTAAAATTTCATTTTTTCCAAACTCTTCTATCTCGAACCCTAATTCTTTTAAAATTTCTTTTTTTTCAAAAATAATGTCCTGATCTCTTAAATCAATATTTATTCTCTGTGGAATTAATAATGCTTGCCTGGAAATTTCTTTAGAAAGAATATTTTTTTTTAATTCCTCATATAGAGTTCTTTCATGAACAATATGTTGATCATAAATTTCTAAAATACCATTATTTTCTACTAAAATATAAGAATTATAAAATTGTCCTATTATTTTATAATTTTTATTTATATAATTTTCTCTTTTTATTATTTTATTTTCTATTTCATTAAATTCTTTCTTAATTTCTGTAAAAATTTCTTCTTTTTTTTCCTCTACTTCTTCTTTTATTTCTTCTCTTACTTCATCAAATTGTTTTTCTCTTCTTTCAATATTTAACTCTTGGTTTATAATTTCTCCTGTTTCCATATCTATTTCAAACTTTTCATCTATTATTTTTTTATCTATTCCCAATGTTTTTGAATTTATATATTCTGAAATATTTAAACTTTTATTTACTGTAACCATTGGTTTTTGAAAAATTTTAAAATCATCTATATTTAAACTTCTAGTTTCTTTTTCTACTTTTATTTCAACATCTCTACTAGTTAAATCATCTGTTCCATTTATTTTTTCAGCAACAGCTCTTCTTATCATCTCATAAACATGAGTATCATTTGAGAATTTAACTATTTTTTTTGAAGGATGTACATTTACATCAATATCTTTGGGATTTAACTCTAAAAATATAATTGCAAAAGGATACTTACCCTTAACTAATTTTGTATAATAAGAATCTATTAATGCTGTTTCAATTATTTTAGACTTAACCATTCTTCCATTTATAAATACAAAAATAGAATCTCTAGTAGATCTTGATATTGAACTATTTCCTATATATCCATAATCAAATTTTATTAAATTTTTTAATATATTTTTTCCAAAAAGTTCTACAATTGTATTTTCAATACCATTTCCTGTAGTATTTATAGTTTCCTTTCCATCGATAATAAGATTTATTCCCACATTATAATTAACTAATGCCTCTTGAAGTACAATATCTTTTATATTTAAATATTCAGTTGTAGCCTTTCTTAAAAATTTCATTCTTGCAGGTGTATTAAAAAAAAGATCATTGATTTCTATCTCTGTTCCTGTGTTTTTCTCCACATCTTTCAAAGATGTAATTTTTCCCGCTAAAACTGTTATTCCAGTCCCTATTTTTAAATCATTTGTTTTTGAAGTTATTTTAACTTTTGAAACTGCACAGATAGAAGATAATGCCTCTCCTCTAAATCCATAAGATGTAAGATTAAAAAGATCTTCTTTTTCTCTTATTTTACTAGTTGCATGTCTCTCAATGGAAATTAATAAATCCTCTTTTATCATCCCTTTCCCATCGTCATTAATATTGACATAACGTCCACCATTTTTTACTTCTATTTTAATATTTTTACTTTCAGCATCTAAAGAATTCTCCAATAACTCTTTTATTAGAGAGGAAGGATTCTCTACAACCTCACCAGCTGAAATAATATTTGAAACTGTTTCATCTAATATTTTAATAGTCCCCATATTCTCCACCTCTTTAATTTAAAATAAATTTAATATCAAATTTTACACCATATTACTTCTTTATACAAGTACTGTTTTTTAAGTTTAATTTATGATATAATTTATATAATAAAAATTTTCTCCAAGAGATATTCTATAATATAATTATAATTTTGGCAAATTAAATTTTAAAGAGGTCACTATGAAAAAAATCACAATCTTTATATTTTATATAATAATATCATCTTTTTCTTTTTCTTATTACATTGGAGATTATCTACTATTTAACGAAGCTAAACTTCTTTCTGAAAAGGGAGATTATACTAAGGCTAATTTAAAATTTAGAACTCTTGAAAAAAGTTATCCTTCATCTAACATTGTTAAGAGTAATTATTATACCTTTTTTTATGCTCTTAATCTATATAAATTAAAAAATTATGATGAAGCTATTAATTATATGGAAAAAGCAGTATATTCTCCCAACTATTTAAAAGGTAAAAATTATTTTTTTTTAAAAAGAAATTATTTTTTAGCTACTTTTCATTTAGAAAATAATAATCCAAACAAGGCAAGACCTTATTTGATAAACCTTCTACTTGAAGATTTATCATCTTTAAAAAATATTTATGAAGGGTTTACTTTTGAAAGTTTAGTAAATGAAGATATAAGATTTAGCTTATTATATAATATTAAAAACAAAAATGATTTTTCTAAACTTTATTATTTTACCGATTTGGAATTAATTAAAATAGGTAAATTTTTTTTAAAGGCTAAAAATTATAATGC
>CAMTIW010000151.1 GCA_947072665.1 uncultured Fusobacteriaceae bacterium
GCTGCCTGGGAGAATAGGAATTTGCCAAGCTTTTTTTTATTTTTTGGAAAAAATTAGGGATTAATAAAAAACAATAGACGTATGAAACCTTTCTAAGAATTTTTTATTTTAGTAGAATTATAGTAGGAATTATAGTAAAATAAGAGAAATAAAAAAAAGGAGAATTATATGAAAATGAAAAAATTAATAGCAACATTATTTATTTTATTTGGGGTAGCCTCTTATTCTGCTATATTTGAAGCAGGATTTATATCACCAATGCAGTTACAATCTCCAAATACAGATATTCAAGGAATAAGAGTAGGACTAATTTATACTGATAATGATGATGTAGAAGGAATAGATGTTAACTTAATTGCAAATAGCAAAAGAAATTTTACAGGATTATCTATAGGATCATTTTATGATGAAACAAGGGGAGATTTTACAGGAATAAGAATACCATGGTTTGGATTTGCAGCTTATAACAGAGTTGAGGGAAATTTAACAGGTATTCAATTAGGTGGAGTTAACCATGTAATGGGTCAAATGCAAGGATTTCAATTAGGTATTATTAACTTAACTGAAACAGCTATGGGACTTCAAGTTGGTGGATTTAATAAAGCTAGTTATTTTAAGGGACTTCAAGTAGGTTTTGTGAACTATGCTAGAAGACTTGATGGATTACAAATAGGACTTGTTAATATTGCAGATAATAGCCAAGTTTTTGAAGTTTTACCATTAGCCAACTGGAATTTCAGATTTTAATATAAAAATGAAAAATTTTAATAAAGTACCTTAGGCAAATTTTATGTGTCTAAGGTATTTTTATATTAATAATTTAATATAAATTAATACTAAATATGATAGAATAGAGAAGAGAACAACTATAATTATAGAGAGGTAAAACTTGAAAATAAATAAGTGTGGAAATTATAAATCTAATACAATTAATTTTTTTAATAGAGTTGCAGAAAAAAATCATGGTGACTCGTATAAACATTATAAAACTGTATTAGATTGGATGAAAGGAATAAAAATAGAAAAAATTTTAGATTTGGGTAGTGGAAGAGGGAGCTTTATAGAAAAAATTAGAGAAAATTATGAATATAAAGATGTAGATATATATGGAATAGACATATCTGAAAATATGATAAAAAAATCAATAGACAAGGGAATAAATGCTAAATTTTTTGTTGGAGATAGTGAAAATATAAAATTTGAAGATGAATACTTTGACTTAGAAATTTGTATAAATTCTTTTCATCATTACGAAAATACAGAAAAATCAGTAAAAGAGATGAGTAGAGTATTAAAAAAAGATGGCGTTCTAATTTTGGGAGAAATTTATTTACCTAAGATATTAAATTTTTTAATAAACAAACTTCTTCCTTATGGTACTACAGGTGATTATAAAATATATTCAAGTGAAGAGTTAGAGAGTATTTTTAAAAATGAAAATTTATATTTAGAAAAGCAAAAATATACATTTCCAAGTATAAAAACATATATGTTTAGAAAAAAATAGGAGGATAAAATGAAAAATTTATTTGATAGTATGGAGATAAAAAATTTAAAGTTAAAAAATAGAGCAATAAGATCTGCAACAAATGAAAGAGCTTTTTGTAGTGAAAAGGGAGAGTTAACTCCACAGTTAATAGAATTGTATAAAGAGTTAATAGAGGGGGATGTAGGGACTCTAATAACTAGTTTTGCCAATGTGCTAGAGAGTGACCAACCAGCTCAATATATGCTAGGGATTTACAATGAACAGCTTATAGAAAGTTACAAACCTATAATAGATATAGCAAATGATAATAATTGTAAAATGATATTACAAATTGTTTATGGAGGAAGTCAAACATCATATAATGTAAATAATAGAATTATATTAGGACCATCCTCTGTTGAAAATCTCTCTTCAAAAGTTATCCCCAAAGAGGCAACTATTGAGGAGTTAAATGAAATTAAAAATGCATTTGTACAAGGAGCATTAAGAGCAAAAAAAGCAGGGTTTCATGGAGTTCAAATCCATGGAGCTCACGGATATTTTTTAAGTCAATTTATGAATCCTTATTATAATAGAAGAGAAGATAATTATGGTGGTTCTTTAGAAAATAGAGCTAGAATAATTTTAGAAATTTATCAAGATATTAGGAAAGCTGTAGGGGAAGAATATTTTGTTTCAATTAAGCTTAACTGTGAAGATTTCATGGAGAATGGATCTACTTTTTCAGATAATCTATATTTAGCAAAAGAATTATCTAATGTAGGAATTGATTTAATAGAGATAAGCGGTGGAAGTGGATCTTCATATAAAGATCAAGGTGTAATAAGAGCGATAAAATCAATAGAAGAAGAATCATATTTTTATGAACAAGGAAAACTGATTGCTAAAGAGATAAAGGCACCAGTATCACTAGTAGGTGGACATAAGAGATATGAAAAAATAGATAATATTTTAAATGATTCTAAAATAGAATTTATATCTATTTCAAGAGCTTTAGTGTCAGAACCAGATCTTATTAACAGATGGAAAATAGATAAAACACCTTCAAGATGTATATCATGTAATAAGTGTTTCTTTAGAGGAAAAAGATGTACTTTATTACCAAAAATAAAAGCCCTGTAATAGGGCTTTTATTAGTTTAGTTATCTAATTTTTCTCTTCTTTTAGTTGATTTTATAAATTCACGTTTCAAGAGATTGCTATTTTCAGTGTCTAATAAAATTTTGAGTTTAGATAATTCATCTTGAAAATTTTCTATCTTATCTATTAAATTTTTCTTGTTTCCTAAAAAAAGTTCAGACCATAAATCAGCATTAATTTTTGAAATTCTAGTTAAATCTCTAAAACTATCACCTATAAATTGAGAGGTGTCATTTTTTTCATCATCTGAATTTATAAGAGCTACTGCAAGTATATGAGTAAGTTGACTAGTGAATGCAATTATCTCATCGTGCTCTTTAGCAGTTAAATAGTTTATATTTTTAAATCCTAATTCTTTTATCAGTTTTTCAATTAAAATAAGATTTTTTTTCTTGTTTTTTTCTGATTTAATAAGAATATAATTAGCATTTTTAAAAACTTTTAAATCAGCATACTCAATACCCTGTTTCTCTTTACCAGCCATAGGATGACCATAAATAAAATCTAAATCATCTCTGAGCAAACCTTCTATTTGAGAAATAATAGATTCTTTTATTCCTGAAACATCTGTAATAATAGCATTAACTTTAAAATAATTTATATTATCAACAATAAAATCTTTTAAAAGGCTTGGATATAAGCTAATTATAACAATATCAGATTGTAATAAAGCCTCTTTTCCTATTAAAAATCCCTCATCTATTATATTTTTTTCTTTCGCGTATTTAAGAGTTTTTTCATCAATGTCAACTCCATAAACTGTTGCACCAAGTTGTTTAATCCCTTCTGCAAAAGCGCCTCCAATTACTCCTAGACCTACAACTGTAACCTTTAAATTTTTCATTTAGTATCTCCCTAATATTTTAAATTCTATACTGTTTGACAATAATTCTTTTATTATTTCTTCTGATAGTTCATTTCCTTCTATTTCAATATAAAAGTAATATTGCCAAGGTTCAATTTTGTTTGGTCTAGATTTGATATTAAGCATATTAAAGTTATATTTTGAAATTGTTAATATTATTTTTGAAAGAGAACCCACTTCATGAGAAAGACTAAAAAGTAATGAGTATTTATTCCCTTTTTCAGAAAGTTTATTAGATATAATAATAAACTTTGTAAAATTATGATCGTTGTCATTAATTTTTTCCTCTAATATATCTAAATTATAAAGAGAAGCAGTTTCAATACTACCAATTGCAGCATATTCTGGATTGTTATTTTCATAAACATGTTTGGCACTGATAGCGGTATTATAGAAAGGTGTTTCTTTCCAATGTTTATTTTTTAAATATAATCTACTTTGTAAAAAACCTTGTGGATGAGAAAAAACTTCTTTGATGTTTGAAATATTACTTCCTTTTATACCTAAAAGATTTTGGTCAATTTTTAAAATATAAGTTTTTTTTATGTAGCAGTTATAATGTTTTAGAAGATCTAAAACATCATTTATTTCTCCAGTATTAGAATTTTCAACTGGAATAATTCCATAATCTATATTTCCAAGTTTTACTGCTTCGAAGACTTCTTCAAAAGATAAAAATGAAATTTCATGAGAGTTTGGAAAATTATCTTTTAAAACTCTATGAGAAAAAGCACCAGGAACCCCCTGATATCCAATAATATATTTTTTCATCTATTTCTCCTCTATATAAATATTTTTAAATTTATTAACTCCACTTGGATGAATATTTAAACCTTTAATTCTATTATTTTTACCAACAATAACATCTCTAGTGAAAGAAAAAGCCATAACTGAATCTTCTTGTATATAGTTAATAGCCTCTTTGTAGAGAGCAGCTCTTTTATCTGAGTTA
>CAMTIW010000152.1 GCA_947072665.1 uncultured Fusobacteriaceae bacterium
GGAAGCAAAATTAAGAAGATTGAGTTAAGAGAAAATGAAATTATTAAATACCAAACGATTAAATACTTTCTACAAAATCACATAAAAAACTAAAAAGAAGTTAACCATCACACTTAAAATTACCGCTAAAGAAGACTTAGGTAATATACAATTGACTACTGATCATGCTAAATCTTAAACTTGCTCATCTTAGGTTGCCAAAGGCTAAATATTTTGGAGAATTAATAGAGATTAATGCTTCTTTTGAAGTTTGATATGGAAAAGAAAAATATGTCCTACCAGTAAATCTCCATTGATCGAAAAAACAATTCATAAAATACCTAGAAAAAAATTCATCGAACAAGGATTATCTAATAGAATTCAATTAAAAAATCAATTAAAATTAGCCCTAAAAATTAGGGCTAATAAATTAAATATTTTGGAACATTTTCATATCTCATTGACATAAAAAAATACTTTTCTTTTACCCCATAACTGAGTAGTTAGTTTAATTTATCTAAACAAAATTTTATATATTTATAATAACTAAAAATATAAAATAAAGCTAAAAATAATTGAAAATATCCTATTATTATAATTATCATTTTTAAATTTTGTGGTTTAAATAAAAAAATTGTAAGTAACATTAAACTCTTTTGTATAAATAAACTTTTAATAATAAATTTTTCTTTATTTAATCCATTTAAAGCATATTTATAAATTTCTACAAATATATTAGGTAATAAAAAAATAGCATTTATAAATAAAATAGGTATAACAGTATCAATAATCCATTTTTGAGTTGTATAAAGTTTAAATATATGATCTTTAGAAATCAAAAATAAACAAGTACAAATAAAAAAAATCAATACCATAGATAAAGAACTTAATAAAGGAATTAATTTTTTATAAATAATATTTGTATTTTTTATAATTAAATTCATAGAAATTGTAGCATAAGAATATAACCCAATTAGCAAAAAATTAGATATTACTCCTAAAAAATTAAAACTTCCTAATAAATATGGATTTATTCGGATTAAAATATATGTTAACATTAAAATTAAAAGACCATCTTCTATAAAATCCTGAATCAAAATAGGAATATATTTACTTAAGATTTGCCTTAATATATTAAAATTAAATCTAAATTTTATTTTAAAAAAAGAATGTTTTTTAAAATAAAAAAAATATAATAATAAATTTATAGTTAAACCACAAACGGTTCCTATTCCTGTTCCTAATACTCCTAGTTTAGGAAATCCAAACAAACCTAAAACTAAAATAGAACTAATACATACATTAACTAGATTATTAAAGAAACTTCCAATCATTATTATTTTTGTTTTTTCTTGAATTTTAAAAAAAGATGAATAAATAAATAAACACATTGTCATCCAAATTCCAATGGAAATTGTTTTAAAATATGTGCTTGTTAGATGCGAGATTTCAGGCTCTACTTTAAAAAAAAATTTAAAAATTTGTTCTGAAAATAGAAAACAAACAAAAACAAGCGTTAATCCAATTATATTAGTTAAAAAAAAAGAGGTATTAAACAAATTTTCATATTCTTTTTTTCTTTCTTTTTGTAAATAAGTACTCCCTATTATATTTAAAGGAATAACTATTGTTCCAAAAGTTCCAATAATTATATATGATATTTGACTAGCAGTACTTATTGCTATATAACTCTTTTGAGAAATAATAGTTCCTAACCATTGATCTATAAAAATAAAAAGAAATGAACAAAGTCTTGATAAGATTAATGGAAACACAACAACATTAATATGCTTTATTTCTTTAAAAATCATAAAATATCCATTAATTTAAGTCTTTCTCTAAATAACTTTAAATCATTAAAAATAATATCTTTATCAATTTCATATTCTTTATAAATCTGTTCTATTATTTCTGTTTCAATCATATTTTTTTCTAAACACAATAAAAATTTAACTGCTATTTCATTCAAAGACATTATCTTTTCATAGCATAATGCGGTTCCGCTATTATCTTCATTTATCCTTAAAATAATTAGTGTTTTAAAATTCGTTAATTTTTTTTTCATTATAATCACATTCCTTTAGAATTATTAATGGACATCTGTAATCTGACTCTAATATATCTTTATTAAAATTAAAAGCACAAGCCCTACATCCTCCTTTACATTCATTTAAATAAAGGCAATCTTTGCAAGGGCCTTTTATATTTTCCAATGTTAAACTTCTTAAATTATTAAAAATTAATGAATCATTCCAAATACTTTTAATTGATTTTTCTTTAATATTTCCTGCTATTAACTCTTTATTGGACACCATTAAACTACATCCATATACATTCCCAGATCCATCAATTGCTAAATTTCTTTTCCCAGCAGTACAACTAAATCCTGTTTTTATAGCCATTGATTTATTTTTATCAACCCACAAATTATATAAATCTAAATCATTTAGAAGGGGTAAAAAAAGTTCCCATTGACACATTGCTTCACTTGTAGCAACAATATTTATGTCTACAGGAAGATTTCCATTTAATTTATCTATAGATAATTGTTTTAATAATTTGCTCCACTCATCAAAAGGGATAACTAAATCTTTATTATTTTCACCAACTGTAGCTAATAACATAATTGCAACTTTAGTTACACCTATTTTTTTTAAAAAATTTAATGTTTCATATAAATATAAATATAAATAATTATTTTTTGTAAGTGTAATAATTCCATTAACTATAATTTTTTCTTTAAGTAAAAATTTAATGGCATTTGTTGCTTTAGTAAAAGCACCATTATAACCTCTAATTTTATCATGAATTTTTTTAGTAGGTCCGTCTATACTTACACAAATTTTAGAAACTCTAGTTTTTTTAATTTTTTTTGCAATTGACTCAGTAATAAAACTTCCATTTGTATTTATATAATATTCAAAATTGCAATGATCAGCTATTTTTAAAATTTCAAAAAAATCTTTTCTTAAAAAAAGGCTCTCCTCCTTCAAACGCTACCCTTAAAACTTCTAGAGAATCAAGTTCTTTTAATATATGTTCAATTTCATTAAAACTCAAATCTATTTCTTTTTTTTTATTAGGTGCAGATGCAGAACAAAAATCACACTTAAAATTACAATAAGATGTTATTAAAAAATCTACATAAATCGGATTCATCTATTCATCTCCTTCATTAATATTATTAAAAGGCTAGAGTGAATTCCTAGCCTTTTTAACAAATAAGTTTAATGATGTTTCCCGCAATCATTATTAAAATAAATCAAAGATGTTTCATATTTTTTCTTTAAGGTCACAAAAAACCTCCTATAGTTTATATTAAAACAATTATAGGAGATAATTATCAAAATATCAAGTTTATTTTATTAATTTTTTAACTTTTGTGAATAAAAAATAAAAAAAACTTTATTGCTCTTAATTTAGCAACAAAGTTTTTTTATTTTTCTTAGTTTTCTTCTTTAATTTCTTTCTTCTTTCCCTCTTCAAAAAGAGTTGAAAATGTCATTAAATCTTGTAAATTTGAAGGTACAATTATTTTAGTTGCTTTTCCATCAGCTATTTTTTCAAAAGCTTCCATTCCTCTTATTGTTAAAACTTCTTTATTAGGTTTAGCTTCTCTTATTAAAATAATAGCTTCTGCTTTAGCTTTTTGAACACTTAAAATAGCTTCTGCTTCCCCTTGTGCCTCTTTAATTGCTACTTCTTTTTGAGCTTCTGCTTTTAGTATTGAAGCTTGTTTCGCTCCCTCTGCTTTTAATATTGAAGATTCTTTTTCCCCTTCTGCTATTAATATTGATGAACGTTTTTGTCCTTCTGCTATTAATATTGATTCTCTTCTCTCTCTTTCTGCCTTCATTTGTTTTTCCATGGCATCTTGAATTCCTCTTGGAGGTAAAATATTTTTTAACTCTACTCTATTAATTTTTATTCCCCAAGGGTCTGTAGCCTCATCTAAAATTATTCTCATTTTAGTATTAATTACATCTCTAGAAGTTAAAGTAGAATCCAGTTCCATATCCCCTATTATATTTCTTAGGGTTGTAGCTGTAAGATTTTCAATAGCATTTAATGGATTTTCTACACCATAGGTATAAAGTTTAGGGTCAGTTATCTGAAAGTAAATAACTGAATCTATTTGCATAGTTACATTATCTTTTGTTATAACTGGTTGAGGTGGAAAATCTATTACTTGTTCCTTAAGTGAAACTACTTTTGCCACTCTATCTATGAATGGTATTAAAACATTTAATCCCACATCCCAAGTTCTGATATATGCACCTAGTCTTTCTATTACATATGCTCTGGACTGTGAAACTATTCTTACGTGGATAGAAACTAACATTATTACAATTAAAATTATTCCAAATATTATAATCATAAAACCCTCCCTTATTAAATCATATTTTAGCCAATTGTAATACTAAAAAAAATTAGTAAAACAAAGGCTTTTTGTTG
>CAMTIW010000153.1 GCA_947072665.1 uncultured Fusobacteriaceae bacterium
AATCAACAAAAAGCCTTTGTTTTACTAATTTTTTTTAGTATTACAATTGGCTAATTAATTTATAGCTAGGAGGATCTTCATATGAATATCTCTGATTATTTAAAAGATATTAGCCATTATCCACTTCTAAAAAAAAAAGAAGAAATAAATTACTCTATACGTGCTAAAAACGGTGATACAGAAGCAAAAAATTTACTTATTATTTCTAACCTCAGATTAGTTGTTTGTATTGCTAAAAAATATACAAATTTAGGAATTCCACTATTAGATCTCATTCAGGAAGGAAATATAGGTCTCATTAGAGCTACTGAAAAATTTGATCCTAATATGGATAAAAGATTTTCTACATATGCAACATTTTGGATTAAACAAAGTATTTTAAGACATATCTCTTCAAATCGTGGTATTATAAGATTTCCAACATATATTTATGATAATATTTCTAAAATTAATAAGTTTGTACAATCATATAAAGCTACACATACTAAAATACCAACTTTAGAAGAAATTTCTAAAAATCTTGGAATAAAAATTAGAGATATCAATAAATATATAGATATTTCAGAAAATAATTTTAACTCACTAGAGGAAACTTATAGTGAAAATATAGATTTTCATGGTATAATAACACCTGATGAAAATCTTGAAACTAGTTTAATATGTAAAGATACAAATAAAGAACTCATAGATTTTTTAGATTATCTTACTCCTAATGAAAAAAATGTCATTATTGGTCGTTATGGTCTCTTTGATAGCGATATCCTTACTCTTGGAGAATTGGGTCACAACCTTCATCTCACTCGAGAAAGAATTCGTCAAATTCAATTAAAAGCAATCGATAAACTAAAAATTAAATTCTCTGATTTTCATTAAATATAACTAAGATAAATGGAGGAATTTTTTAATGAAATACTACGATTTAATTGTTATTGGTGCTGGTCCTAGTGGTATTTTTTGTTCTATTAATACTGCTTATTCAAATAAAAAAGTTCTTCTTGTTGAAAAAAATAATAAGATAGGAAAAAAACTTCTTATTGCTGGTCATGGAAAATGTAATTTAACCAATATTGGTGATATAAAATCTTTTTTAACTAAATATGGTACTGCTAATAAATTTATAAAAACATCTTTAAACAGTTTTAAACCTAAAGATATGATTGACTGGTTTGAAAAACATAATTTACCTCTCACATTGATAGAAGAAACTGGAAAATATTTTCCACATACTATGAAAAGTTTAGATGTTGTCAATCTTTTGGAAAAAGAATTAAAAGAATCTGGTGTAGAAATTTTATTAAATTCTTTTATTTCAAATATTTCAATAGACAAAAATAATAATTATTTAATAGAAATAGAAAACGAAATTTTTAATACTAAATCTCTTGTTATAAGTACTGGTGGAGCTTCATTTCCTGCAACGGGAACTACTGGTGATGGATATAAATATGCTCGACAACTTGATCATACAGTTATTCATCCTAAACCAGCTTTAGCTCCTATTTATGTAGATAATTATAATTTTACTGAACTTTCTGGAATCTCTTTTAAAAAAGTTACTATAAAATTATTTAGAAACAACTCTCTAATTGCTGAAAATATTGGAGATATTCTTTTTACCCATCATAATTTAAGTGGGCCTGGAATTATTGATTTCTCTCGTTACGTTCTTAAGGGTGATATTTTAAAAATAAATTTGATTCATGTTTCCCGTGAAGTTTTTGAAAATAATTTTTTAAAAGAAATTAACTTGAATGGTAAAAAAACAATCAAAAATTTCTTATTATCTTTTACAATCCCTGAAAGATTTATAAAAAGATTTTTAGAACTTAATTCAATAATTGAAAATAAAAAAATATCTGAAATTTCTAAATTAGAAAGAACTATTATCTGTACTCTCTCTCAATATGAATTCAAAGTTACACGAGTAGGAGATTTTTCCATAGCTATGGCCACTGCTGGTGGTGTCAATTTAGATGAAATTAATAGTAAAACTATGGAGTCTAAACTTCATAAGAATCTATATTTTGTAGGAGAAGTTTTAAATATTGATGGTGATACTGGTGGATACAATGTACAAGCTGCATTTTCAACCGGCTATCTAGCTTTTAAAAATATTGTAAAATAAAAAAATTAGGTAACTAAAAATAAATCTTTAGTCACCTGATTTTTTTATTTTATCAATCCTTGATTTTTTAAAAAACTTTTCTCTTCACCAATTGTTGTTGGTTCTGTATGCCCGCTGTATACTATCGTTTCTAAAGGTAATATATCACAAAGTTTTTGTAAACTTTCAAATAAATCTCTTTCATCACCGGTAGGAAAATCCGTTCTTCCAAAACTTCTTCTAAACATTGTATCGCCAGCTATTAAAATTTTTGAACCTTCATTATAAAAACATTTTGAACCTATTGTATGACCAGGTGAAGATAATACTTTAAAATCTCCAATCATATCACCATCATTTATTGTTTTATATTTTCCTGTGAATTTAAAATCTGAACCATCTATCATTCTTGATAAGCTATATCTCGACTCTGTTAAAAATAACTCTTCTTCTTTTCCTATATATAGTGATACCTTAGGATAAATTTCCAAGAATTTTTTCATTCCACTTATATGGTCATAATGCCCATGTGTCAATATAAAATACTTTAATTCAATATCTTTTTCTTCTATAAATCTCTTTACTCCTTCTAAATTTGTTCCGCCACAATCAAAAAAATACCCTTCTTTTTTTTCATTCCAAGCTAAATAACAATTTGTCATATATAATCCTAAACCAAAAGTTTTTATCTGCATTTTTCCTCCTAATATTTTTTAAAATATACCTTATAGTTTAAAGAATAACATTTTTTTTCTTCCAATTCAACATTCTTTTGCTAAAATAACTACTTCCATGTTAAAATAAATTTATAAATAAATTAATTTTAGGAGGTATTATTATGCCACATATTAAATTTAGAGGAATTCCAAAAGATAAGATTATTTTAAATAGTAAAGAAATCATTGATAACCTTACTCAAATTATAGGTTGTGACAGAAATTGGTTCACTTTAGAACATATAGAAACTGAATATATTTTTGATGGTAAAATTGTTCTAGGATATATTTTTGTAGATATATTTTGGTTTGCAAGGGAGAAAAAAATTCAAGATAAGGTGGCTAAATTCCTTACTATTTTCTTAAAAAAAATAAATAATAATAGTGATATAACAGTTATTTTCACTCCGTTAATTGGTGAAAATTATTATGATAATGGTGTCCATTTTTAAAATTAAAAATTTAGGTATCAAAAAAATATTTTTTGATACCTAAATTTTTTTTATTTATTTTTCAGAATCCCATTTACTTAATTTAAAAAAATCTTTTTCAGATATTGGTCTACTGAAAATAAAACCTTGTCCAACCTCAATTCCATTTTCTAAAAGGAATTTAAGTTGCTCTTCCGTTTCAATTCCTTCCACTACTATTTTGAAATTAGATGTTTTTATCATATTAATTAAACCTATGTACATATTTGAAGCTGTCACATTAGTTGTGACTAAATCTAACACAGATTTATCAAATTTAATAACATCAATAGGTAAAATACTTAAAAGTGAAACTGAGGAGTTTCCTGCTGTAAAATCATCTATAGAAATTTGTATTCCCCTGTTTTTTAAAATTTCAATTTTTTTTAAAATTTCAGACAAATTTAATCCTAATATTGATTCTGTAAGTTCAATCTCTATAAGACTGGTATGTACTTCATAATCTTTTAATAATTTATCAATTGTTCTTAAAAAATCTTCCCTTTCAAAAGTCTGTAATGAAATATTAAAAGATACTTTAAAATCTTTTTTTTCAAGATATTTTTTCGGAATCCTGTTTATAAATTTCAATGTTTCTTCTGCTATCTTATAATCTATCAAATGCACTTTCTTTAATCTTTCAGCCATCGTTATAAATTCGTTGGGATATATTGTCCCTAATTCATAATCATTCAACCTAGCTAAAGCTTCTGCTCCAACTACTTGTTTAGTTCTTATATTAAATTTAGGTTGGAACACTGGATATAATCCAGGAAGTTTATTTTTTATAAATAATTGCTTTATTTTATTTTTTCTAATTAAATTTTTTATAGAATCTTCATTTAATTTTATTACACATACCCCTATATTCTTATCACTTTCTATCATCTCTAAATATTTGAAAACTTTATTAACTTTAATAGAACTATCTTTAGTATAATAATTTATTTTTATATTAGTTTTAAAACCATATATCTCTTCAAAATTTAAAGTTAAAATTTCATTTTTTATTTTATTTATTTTTTCATCAATATTTTCATTTGTTGAAATAATATAAAAATTATTTCCAGACACTTTATATATTGGGGTATTTTTATTA
>CAMTIW010000154.1 GCA_947072665.1 uncultured Fusobacteriaceae bacterium
GTTTTAAGCTTAAAGAATACATTATAAATAATATTGGAAAAATATACATTATCTCAGCTATAACAATTCCCCAAAATCCATATATATCTATATTTAATTTAAATAACTTTGTTATCAAACCCTGTCTTCCCAATAAATAAATAAGTGCTGTTCCATGACTCATAGTTGGTGAAAATAAAGGTAAAAGAGCTATTAGTTCCAATATTTTTTTCCATTTTATTTTGCTTCTAACCATTCCGTATGTAAAAATTAAAGTTAATAATGTTACAATTATTGTCACCGTTATGGAAACTGAAAAACTATTTTTTAATGAGCTCGCTGTTACTGGATTATTTAAATACTCCTTAAAATTACTCATTCCAATAAAATTCCCATCTCTATTCTGAAAAGTTTTTATAAATAAAGTTCCAAGAGGGAGAATAATTGAAACTAATAAAAATAATATTCCTATTAAAAGTAATAGAAATTTATACAATTTATTTTTATCCATCAATCCTCCCATTAAATCAATTTTATATAAATTTTAATATTTTTATTTATACCTAATTTAGTTTTTTCCTTTGCTAGCATATCCACATAAATTAATTCTTCCACACCATATCTCAATGTTAATCTATAAAATGCACCTCTAAATTCTATATCTTCTAAAGTCGTTTCAATAGAATTTTTATTAGGTGTTATGGAATATTCTATATGTTCAGGTCTTACTGCATGTACTTTCCCTTTTTTATCTTTTATTAAATTAACTTTCCCTATAAAATCAGCAACAAAAATATCTTTAGGTTCATTATATATCTCTTCTGGATATCCTACTTGTATTATTTTTCCATCATTCATTACAATAATTCTATCTCCCATTGTTAAAGCTTCCTCTTGATCATGAGTTACCATTATGGTTGTTATTCCTAGTTTATTATGAATACTTTTTATTTCTAATCTCAATTTTTCTCTTACTTTAGCATCCAAAGCAGATAAAGGTTCATCTAGTAATAATATGTTAGGTTCCATAGCTAAAGCTCTTGCTAGAGAAACTCTTTGTTGTTGCCCTTCACTCATCTCGGTTGGATATTTTTTTTTAATGTGTAATAATCCAACTAACTCTAATACTTTTTCTATCTTTTCTTTTCTATCGTTTTTATTAATTATTTTATTTTTCAAGCCATACTCAATATTTTGAAAAACAGTCATATTGGGGAAAAGTGCATATGTTTGAAATACCATACTTAAATTTCGTTTTGATGGTTGTAAATTAGTTATCTCTTTCTCTCCTAAAAATATTTTTCCTGAATCGGGCTTTTCCAATCCAGCAATTATTCTTAAAAGTGTAGTTTTTCCACAACCAGATGGCCCTAAAAAACATATGAACTCTCCTTTATTCAATTCTAAATTTATATCTTTTAAAACCTTAAATTTTCCAAAACTTTTTTCAATATTACAAATTTTTAAATATGTCATAAAGTCCCCCTAGTTTTCTTTTCCGTATCTTCTCTCCCATTCTTTTAAGACTCTTTCTCTATTTTCAATTTCATATTTAAAATCTCTTGTTTTTAATCTATCTTCTAAATTGTTTGGATAATCATCCACCAGTCTATATTTAGGATTAGTTACAAAACCTCGAGTTTTAGCTAATATTTTCATTGCCTCTTCAGATAACAACCAGTCCAAAAATATTTTAGATTCAGGCTTTATTTTTTCTCTATTAATAAGTGCATTAGCCTCTAACTCCCATCCTATTCCTTCTTTTGGAAACACTGCTCTAAAAGGAAGTTCACCTTTTTTTTCTATTATTACACCTTGATATGCTGGAATAAATCCTCCTACTCTCTCTCCTCTACTAACTATTTGAGTAGGTGCATTTCCTGATGATGTATATGTAGCTATATTTTTATGTAAAGCATCCATATATTTCCAAGCTTCATCTTCTCCAAATATACTAATAAATGTTTTTACAGCCATATAACCTGTTCCTGAAGAGGCTGGATTTGCCATTAATAAGTTATTTCTATACTTTTCATTAATTAGATCATAGTAAGAATCTGGTAACTTTACATTAATTTTTTTTAGTTCTTCAGTATTTATTCCCAAACCTAGCATCCATACTGAAGTTCCTATCCAATGCCCATTAATATCTTTATACTTTAATGGAATTTCTTCAAAGCCTTCTATTGGAATATATGGTTTTAAAATATTATCTTTTTCTAAAATCATTATATCACTAACAGCCCAAATTACATCAGCTTGAGGATTGTCTTTTTCAGCCATTAATTTTGCTAATGTTTCACCAGTAGCTGAAGAAATAACATCAACTTTTATATTTGGATATTTCTTATTAAAAGCTTCAGTATATTCAGAAATATATTCATTTTCCATTGCAGTATAAGCTAGTATCGTCGTTGTTTTTTCATTTTTACTACAACCAGTAATAATTACAATTAATACCACTAAAAAAAATAATATTTTTTTCATTTTCTCCTCCTTAATATTTTAAAATAATATAATTTATAAAAAAATACCATCTAAAGCAAATCTTAATATGCCTAGATGGTAGTTAAATTAACTTAAGGTGATTAGTCTTCAGATTTCTAAAAGGCATGACCAAGATAAGTTTTATTTTTTAATAATTATTTTATTGTATCACATTTTTGTTTATATGTCAATATTTTATTTCTATTAACGAACATTTTAAACTAAAAAACACCATTCAAGTAATTTTATATTACATTGTTTACTTATATCAATCCATATTCCATTTGTAACTTTTTGTAAATAATCTGGTGTTATTTTTACAGCTGAATTAGAAGTTCCTCCTGCTGGATAAACTATTTCAAATTCTTTTAATGTTACATCTAAAAATATTTTTAAAGAGACTTTCAATCCAAAAGGGCAAACACCACCAATTGGGTGACCTGTAATTTCATAAACTTCTTCTAAGGGTATCATTTTAGGTTTTTCTTTGAATACATCTTTAAATTTTCGATTATCTGTTCTAGCTTTTCCCTTACTTAAAATAAGAATTGCACTTCCATCTCCCATTAAATAACCCATAGTTTTTGCAATCATATCAAGTTCTACTCCTAAAGCTTTTGCTGCTTCCTCTACTGTCCCTGTTTTTTCAGCTGTTTCAATTATTTCCAACTCTAAATTATTCTCTTTAAAAAATTTTTTTACACTTTCTATTCCCATAATTTATCTCATCTCCAACTTAAATTAAGTACAGCTCCTCTAGTTTTTTAGCAACACCATCATTATCATTAGTATCTATTATTTCATTTTCTTTTAAAGTATTTTTCAATATGGAATGTCCATTCCCCATAATAAAACCTTTATTCACAACAGAAAGCATTTCTATATCATTTGTTCCATCTCCGAAAGCTATAGAATCTGCTATATCTATCCCTTCTAATTCTAATATTTTTTTTATTGCATCTCCTTTGGATACACCTTTTACCATCAACTCCATATATCTTGAAGGTTGTGTTATTTGTACTTCATCACCTATTTTTTGTTTTATTTTATTATATAAAAGAATCATCTTGTCAATTTCATCTGAAACATAAAAAAATTTTGTTATATCTTTTCCTATAAAATTTTTTAAAGAAGGGATAACTTCATATTTAAATCCTGACTCAATACATATATTAGCTTCCTTTTCAAAATGTTCTTCCACAAACCAACCCTCATTTGAGAAAATATTCTTATGAATTTTATTGTCAACTTCTAAATTTATAATTTTTTCTACTATATGAGCAGGAATATCAGCAGAGTATATTTCTTCATTCATATTATTATGAATTTTAGCACCATTACATGATATTAAAAATGACTCCATATTTAATATCTCATAAAATTTTTTAGCATCTAAGTAATGACGACCAGTAGACAAATAAACTTTTATACCTTTTTCTATTATACTTTTAATAGTTTCCACAGTTCGTTTTGACATTCTATGTTGAGAGTTCAATAAAGTTCCATCTAGGTCACAAAAGATTGCTTTATATCTCATTTTTTTATAATTCATTTTTTCCTCCATCATTTAAAATAAATTTTTATTTTTTATAGAAATCGTATATAATATATATTATAAACCAAGGAGATACAAATTGAAAATAATTATAACTAGAAAAAAAATAAAAAATATAATTTTTAAAATTAATATAGATGAAACTGTATCTATTTCTGTTCCATATTTCATATCTCATAAAGAACTAAATGAAATTATTGAAAAAAAATTTGAATGGATAGAAAAAAAAATAAAATTAATTAAAGTTAGAAATTTAATCCAAAAGCCAATTAAATATAGTTCTTATTATTTTTTAGGAGATAAAATACCTCTTAATAATAATACTAAAGAAAACATAGAAATTTACTTAAAAGAACAAGC
>CAMTIW010000155.1 GCA_947072665.1 uncultured Fusobacteriaceae bacterium
TCCCTAATTTATCCTCAAATTCTACCATATTTTTCTATTTTTTTCAAATATCTTAGTTAAATACCAGTACACTCTTCTTTTCTTTTTTCAAATAATAATCTAATGTTTTTCAGATTTTTTATTTCAATATAAAAACACAAGGAGCAGTTATAAAATTTCTTCTCCTTGTGCTTTACTCTATTTTTTATTATTTCCTATAAAATGCTGCGTCCATATATTTTTATTATAAGAATCTCTAGATATTCCCATTTCAGTAAATTTTGAATTTAATATATTTTCTCTATGCCCTTTTGAATTCATCCAACTTTTCATTACTTCACGTGGATTTTTTTGGCCCATAGCTATATTTTCTCCAGCAATTCTATACTTAACTCCATTTTTTTTCATAAGATCAAAAGGTGTTCCTAATTTTTTAGAATTATGTGAAAAATATTTATTTACTGCCATATCATTAGATTTTTTTAAAGTTGTATCATTTAATGTTTTATTTAACTTTAAAGGAGCTACTCCTTTTTTCTGTCTCTCTTCATTTACTAACTTTAATATTGTTTCTTGCTCTTCTGTAAATTTAGGTTTTGAACCAATAAAAGAAAAGCAATATATAATATTAAAACTTAATAAAAAAATTATTATTAATATTTTTTTTATTTTTTTCACTCCTATTTTGAATATATTTTCTTATTTTCGTTTTTTTACATTTTAATATTTTAATATTATAAACTCGGATTTAATATTATATTTTTCTTCCATCCCTTGCTCTTGTAACATAACTCCTACTATTTTTTCATACTCTTCTAGTTGTTGAATATCTTTTTCACCAGTCTTATAATCAACAATAAGAATATCTCCTTTTTCTCTATTTGTAGGTTTTTTTACCATTAATCTATCTATTCTTTTTAGCTCTCCCAATTGAGACCTTATCTCATATTCATTATATACCATATCCCATTTATCTGAAAAAATTTCCTTTTGGCTATCAATTGATTTTTCCAATTTTGGACTATTTAATATACTTTTTAATCTTCCATATCCTAAAATACTACCATACTGAGAAAGAGTCTTATTTTTTGCAATTTCTATATCTTTTTTTTCTAAAGACTCTATATTCTCTAAATAGTAGTGTAATGCTGTTCCTATTTTTCTACTTTCTTCATTTAAAATAGAAAATTCATAAAATGCTTCCTCTATTTTTTTTGAATTTTCTAATAATGTTTCATCATCTATTTCTAGTGGATTCAAATTTAATTTAAACTCTATTTTTTCCTCTAGTTTAGATTTTTCTTCTAATTCTAGTCCCTTTTTTAAAAATTCTTCTCTCTCACTATTTGCTTCATTAGTTTTACACATACCTTCTTCAATAGACTCTCTACTAAATACTCCTATCTCATTCCCCATTTTTTTCAATGCATAGTGAAGTATATTTACCCCTTTCACATCAACAGACTTATCTTTTTTAGTAGTTGTTTTATCATCAACCAAAATTAAAAACATATTACTTTTTACACGAGTTATCGCTACATACCATGTATTTATCTCTTCTTGAATCTTTTTATATCCACTTCTATCAATAAAATCAAATTCATTTTTAGATGTATAAGTTGAAAAATTTGATATTAACTTACTATGTTTTGAACTATAAATTACAAAATTCTTAGCGTATTCAAAGTTTTCGTCTAAATCTAATAAAAAATTCAATTTATCAGCTTTTTTTCCTCTATCACTTGGATTATGTATATAGAAAACAGTATCATATTCTAATCCTTTAGAACCATGAATTGTTGTTAGTATTACTGCATTATTTTCCTCCATACTTACCTGAGAAAACTCTTGATTACTTGGATTATTCTCAGCTAAGAAAATTAATTCCCCTATAGAGTCATATTTTTTAGCTATCTCTAAAAATCTATAGTAATTTTTTATATCTGTATTCCCATTGTATTTTTCAAAAACTGGAAAAGACATAAAAATCTCCACTATAAAACTTTCAACCTTTCCTCTAAAATTTCTGTATTTTTTCTTTAGAGATTTTACTCTTAAAAGTACTTTATCCAACAATAAATCAACTGTTGCCACTTCATCTTCATCACTATTCAAATTCTCTATTATATTTTCCTTATTTTTCAATACCTCTTTTAGAAGAGAGGAATCTATCATTATTAAATCACTTCTTAAAAACTCTAGTAGAGATAAAAAGTCATTATAAACAATATATTTTAACAACTTAAAAACAGCATCGTTAACTCTATGATTAAATATATTTGTTCTTGATTTTAAAGTATATGGAATATTATAGTTTGATAATACTGTTGCAATTTCAGATAACTCTTTTGTTTTTCTTCCTATTATAGCTACATTTTTATATACTCCATTAAATTTTTGTAATAAAGTTTCAGCTATTATTTTTTCATACTCTTTTATTTTTTGACTATCCTCACCAAGACTATTTTCTTCTGTTTCACCATTTTTTTCAGATTCTATAACTTTTATGTATGCCATCTCTTTTTTTGAAGATTTTACAGGTAAAAATTCCCACGTAAGATCTTTAAAAGAAAAATTTTCTTCATATAGTTTTGCACAATTTATAAATAGTTCATTAGTAAAATTTACTATACTCTCTTTACTCCTGTAAGAAGTATTTAAACTCTCCTCTTCAGCTTTTAAAATTCTTGATAATTTTTCAAAAAGCTCCTTTTCTCCACCTCTCCATCCATAAAGGCTCTGTTTCTCATCTCCAACACAAAATACAGTTTCAGCTTTCGACACAATGCCTTTCAGAAGTTTCCACTGAAGTATAGATGTATCTTGAAATTCATCTATAAAAACAGTTTTAATTTTTGAATCAAATAACTCTTTAAAATACTCTGTAATCTCTCCATTTGAAAAAAGATTTAATTTTTCATCTTTATAATATTTAAAAGTATATGTAGTTATATCTTGAAAAGATAGTTTTCCCTCTTTAAGTTTTATCTCATCATAATTTTTATATAACTCATCTATAAATTCTAAAATACTTTTTTCATATTGAATAACATCATTATTATAAGTAAATATCGATACTTCCTCTTTCAATACATCTGTTAACTCTATAAGCATCTTAAACTCTTCTATTATATCTTTTGTATTAGATTTTATACTTCTTCCGTCCCAGCTATTTTTTTCTAATAGTAATTCCCAATTATCCTTTACAAATTCATTTTTCTCTTTATCTGCTAACTGCGAGTATTTTTTTAAATGACTAGCTGTATAACTTTCTACACTTCTTTCCTTATCTTTGATATCACGTATATTCTCAATTATACCTAATATTTCATCTATAATTTCTATAATTGATTTTTTGTTATTTGTAGTTATTTTTTTTTCTAAAGATATTCCTGACTCTTTTAAAAGCAAATATTTCCATCTCGTATCAATCAAACCTTTTAAAACTTCTCCATAATTATCTACTTTTTTTTCAAAATTATTAGCTAAAAATTCTTTGAAAATCTCAAAAGATTTCTTATTTTCTAAGATTTTTTCCAATAATCTAATATTAATCTTTTCCTCTTCATCCTCATCTACAATTATATAGTTTTCTATTCCTAAGTGTGGTGCAATAGCCCCTTTAAATATCTTACCTATAAAACTATCTATTGTATAAATTTTTAAATTATCAATTTGCGAGTTAATCTCTCTACTTATCTCTTTTATCTCTTTTTCACAAAATTTTATTTCTGGATAAATATTTAAAATTGATTTCTTCAACTCTTCTTTTTCTTTTAATACTTTATCATTTTCTGAATTTGTGCTAAGTAATCTTAAAAAATCTACTATTCTCTCTATAATTTCCCCAGTAGCTTTTTTAGTAAAAGTCATTACTAAAATATCTTTATAATTTTCACCTTTTAAAAGAGATACAATATACTCAATAGAAAGTCTGTATGTCTTTCCAGTTCCTGCACTAGCTTTTAATATTTTCTTCATATATCTACCCCTCCTTTCTACAAACATTTATAAATGAGCAATACACACATTTTTGTTTATTTTCAGCTAATTTATAATTTTCTCCAGACAAAAAATTATAAATGGATTTCTTTAATAAATCGCTAGTTAGTTTTCTTTCATCATCATATTCAATTTTACCTTCAAAAACATTAAATATCCCTTTTTCATTCAAATCAGACTCACCAAAAAGTAATATTGAATAGAAATCTAACTGTCCTTTTTTCATTTTCCCTGTCTTATAATCTATTATTATTTTTTTATTTTTA
>CAMTIW010000156.1 GCA_947072665.1 uncultured Fusobacteriaceae bacterium
CTTATCATCTCTTTATATTCAGCTACATACATATTTGAAAATTTATATTGTAAACTTTGTTCATCTGATACTTTTATGACTACCATAACATCTCGATAATCTAAACTTATTTTTTCTTCATTATTTTTAGTTTCTTCTTTTATACTTTTAAAACATGTTACCCAATCTTTTATTTTATTTATATTTTCTATACTTTTAGAAAAATCCATTTCTTGCCATATCCCTGAGTTACTTAAGGTTGATACTCCTAATTTATTTTCTTTTAATCCTTTTTGTTCTAATGAGTCTCTTGTTTGTTTGGCTACTTCTTCATATTTTTCTCCTGATATTATATTTAATTCATTTTTATTTTTTTCATCTTTTACATAAGCTCCTATTTTCTCCCAACTTTCACTTATTGGTATTATTTTACCTTTTATAGTTACAACAAATCGTAGTCTTTCTTTTACTCCTAGTGATCTATTAACATTATATTCTAAAGTTTTATTTATATTTTCTATTTGAAATATTTCTGTAGATATTTCTATAGTTTCTACTTCTTTTTCACTTAATGATATGATCTCTTTATCCGTTACTAATTTATTATCATTCTTATAATTTTCTTCTCCACTTATTTCTACACCATCTTTTTTTTCTATTTCTATATTTTCATTTTCTAAACTTATTTTTTTAAATATTTCAACATCTGTATGTCCTACTATAATATTAAATTTCATTCTTCCTCCTAATCACAATTTGTTTTATTAGATAAACTATCTTCTACAGTTATTTTTCCACCAATATTGCACTTACAACTTGATGATTTTAGTATTATTTTATTACCACATATGTTATTTCTGCTTGTTTCTTTCCATTGACTTGTTGATATATTCATAATACAAGGTTCGTATCCGCTTGTTGTTGGTTTTAATTTACAATCTCCAAAAGGACCTATATTCTTTTTTCCTGTATAGTCTTTTTCTGTTCCTTGTAATTTTCCTTCAATAAAACTTTTATTTTGACTTGTTACTTTTAAGTTATTTGACATACTTCCTTGATTACATTTTAATATTGCTCCATCTAATACTGGTAACCCTGTTGCTCTTATTTCTTTATTTGCATTCCATTCTAATATTATTGGATAATTCCCTTTTATGCCTAGCAAATTTTCATAATTATTAAATTTTCCTATTTCTATCTTATATGTATTATTATTCTCTGCTTTTGAATATTTACAATAATAGTTTTTAGATTCTGATTCTTCTATTTGTGATTTTATTAGTAGTTTATAATTATCTTTAGATTTCCCCTCTTCAAAAAATGTTCTAGTTGAATTTTTTATTATAGTATTTAAATATTTTTTTACTTCTTCTAATGTTTTACACTTGGTATTTAATTCTCCCTCTAACGCTAATGCGCCTTTTCCATAACTTTCTTCTAAACTACTTTTTATTGCATTTATAATATGAATTTCTTTTACTTCATTTCCTAATTTCTTTGACTTTAATCCCTTATTTACTTCATTATTTGGAAAATTTCCTTCATCATTTAAATAAATAAAAAATGCATATATTGAGTGATAAGTGAAATCTACCATATTTCCTTTTTCTTTTTTTTCTTTATCTACTACTAATTCCCCTACGTTCTTTTTAATATTAGCTACTGTATCATCCATTAAAATATAGTTTTTTGTTGTTATATTTGTATTTTTTAATTTATCTATTGCACGGTCTCTAAAGTTTATGGCGTTTTTGTCTAATATTGCTTTAACTATATTAACATTTCTAATTGTTTTATTATATGTTTCGATAATAATTTCTTCAGTAGTTTTATTCGCAGTCCATTTCTCACGGTATATATCATTATCTATTATTCCTAAAGCATTAAAAGTTACCACACTTTTTATTTCTTTTATTTCTTCTAAATCTACAACTGAATAATTTGCTAATGCTCCACCTAAACTATGTCCCACTACATGAATATTTGAATTCTCATTTTCTTCTTGGATTTTTTTTAAAAATTTATGTGCAAACTTTCTTTGACTACTTAGATCAAACAAATATAAGCCTCCATCTGTTAAACCATCTCTAATAAAATGATTAACTCCATAATCACCAAAAAATTCTGTTCCTCTATATGCTACTACAATATCATTTCCTTTTTTAAAGGCTGTAGCTTGAAAAGAATTTAAGTATTCTGTTTCTTCTTCTGAACATATTACTTTCCAATCTGATAAAATCTTTTTCTGTTTTATAAATAAAGAATCATCTTTGTTTTCTAATTCTGAATAAAAGAAAAATATTGCTTGGTTATCCTCTTGGTACATATCTATTGTTTTGTCTCGTAATTTATTATAGACTGGCTTTGGCATATATACTGGTTTTTTTCTTCTTGGCATTATGCTTAATATTAATTTTATATCTTCTCCACCAAATGCTGTGTCTATGTTTAAATCTTTTTCATCTTTTCTTAATATTTTATTTATCTTTTCTTCTTCCTCTTTTGATAACTCATCATTTTTTTCATATATTTCTTTATATAATTTTCTTAGTTCTTTTTCATCTTTATTAATTTTTTGTATCTTATTTTCAATAACTCTACTTTCTTCTGCTAACTCTGAATTTCTTTTCTCTAATATTTCTTTATCCTTATTAGAAATATTATTAGAATTATTATTATTAATATTTTTTATGAGATATTCAATATAGACATCGTATTCTTTTCTTCTTTCTTTAGTTTTAAATATCTTTTCTGTTCTTAATCTTTCTTTTTCTTCGCTTAATAACACTAATTCTTTTCCTAAGGGTCTTACTGCTGTTGCTAGCTCTTCTAATATATCTGATACAGTAAACTTATTGGTAATTTCTTTTCCTTCTTTAGTTTTATATAACTCATGCCAATCATAGTATGATAAATTTGCAAATGCTAAATATTCAACATCTTTTAATATCATTCTTTCCTCTCCCATTTTATATCCCAAACTATTCCATCTCCATTATTAGTATCTTTTGTTATTTGTCTAAAATCTTGATACCAACCACTAACACCTTCCTCCATGGAGTCTAATCGATAGTTTGAATACATGAAACGATATTGTCTTCCATCTGTTATAGGTAAATATTGAGCTAAATAATCTAAATCTTTTGTTATTGGTTTATCCCAATTATTAACTATTTCTTTTACCTTAGGTGTTGCTAACATTGTTGCTCCTATCCATCTATATAATTTATCTTTTGGTAAATAATTTGCTTTATCCATTATTCTTAAGTTAATATTTCCCGCCATTTTTGCTTCTTGTTTCATTCGTTCACTAAATATTATTAATTTATCCCCTATTTCTTGTTCATTTACTTTTTCTATATCATCAACTATAAAGGAAATATATAAGGCTATAGATAGCGCATCTGCCAAATATTCTGCTCTCGGTTTTTCTCGTCTTCTAAATGTATTCTCACCTGTCATTATCCATCTGTGGTGTTTTGACGTTATTCCTCCATTGAATAAAAATGTAAATCTTCCTTTATGACCAAATACTTCTTCTAATATATTTCCTACTTTTCCATGAATATCTATCATATCTTTTTTTTCTTCAAATTCTGATGTATCTATATCCATATCATCTTCGCTTTTGGGATATACCCCAATTACAGAATAAGGAACTCCTCCATTCATTTTTGGGGTTGCTATATAGGCTACATATTGACTTTCTTCATATATTTGGAAGTCAAGCTTATAAAGATTTTTTTCCGTCATTAATCTAGGCTCTGCTAAATAGTAAAATTCTTCTCCTGGAAATTTTTCTTTGTATTCTTTTAATATTCTTTCTTTTAATATTTCTGATATTTGTGGTTTAAATTCTTCACTCATTATATGTTCATATTCTCTTTTCATTGCTCTTTCTTCTGAAGTTAAATTATCTTTTACTACTACCTCTTTAACATTTCCTTTCTTTTCTCGTTGTCTTTGACCTTGACTTTGGTTTTGTTGCTCACAACCACTTACTAACAGATAAACCATTAATAATAGTATTCTATATATTCTTTTTCTATTTTTCATTTTTCTCCATGATTTTTTAGTTTAATTTAATAACTCTACTTTCTTCTGCTAACTTTAAATTTCTTTTCTCTAATATTCCTCTATCATTATTAGAAATATTATTAATATTTTTCATGAGATATTCAATATAGACATCGTATTCTTTTCTTCTTTCTTTAGTTTTAAATA
>CAMTIW010000157.1 GCA_947072665.1 uncultured Fusobacteriaceae bacterium
GTTTTTAGATTGTATACTAAAGACTGGTTTTTAATTTGAAATAAAAAAATAGGAAGTATTTTGAAAAATATAAATTGAATAATATTAAAATAATAGGTATAATTATAAAGTGAAATAAAAACAACTAAAATAACAAGGAGAACCATAAATGTTAAAAAGAATAGGAATTTTAATTTCTTTATTATTAGTTTTATCAGTGAATATTTTTTCAATTGAAACTACTTCTAAAGATGTAGATGTAGCTAGAGTAAAAAGCAAAATGAAAAGGGTTAATTTTTTAGATAAAGAATTAAAGTCAAATAGATTAGCATATGTAAAAGGTGATTCAAGACCATTTACAGGAACGTTTTATTTAATGCTTGGAGATTATTTAGAATATACTGAGGTATATGAAAATGGACTTTTACAAGGAGATAAAACTTGGTATGATCCTAGTGGGAATATAATGATGATAGAAACTTATTTTGGTGGAAAAATCCATGGTGAGCAAGTTACTTATTATCCAAGCACAGTTATAAGATCTGTTGTAACTTATCATAATGGTAGAATTGCAAAAGTTGAATGGAATGATAAAAAAGGGAAGTCAATATTTAAAGAGACTTTTGTAAATGGTAGTGGAACTTGGAAGCATTTCTACGATGATGGAACTGTACATGAAGAGGGACAGTATGTAAATGGATCAAAAGATGGTATATGGAAGAAATATGATGAAAAAGGTGTTTTAGAAAAGAAAATGGTTTACAGAATGGGCTCTATGGTTGGAGTAGAGTGGTACTAGGAATAAAATTCTAAGATTTACTTTATAAATATAAAGGATGTTGAGATAGTATTGGAAATAAATAATCAAAAGAGTACTTTACTTCAGTTGACCTTCCCAATATTTTTAGAGTTGTTATTGATGACTATAGTTGGAAATATAGATATCATAATGGTTTCTAAATTTAGCGACAAAGGCGTTGGAGTATTAGGTGGAATGAGTCAAATTTTATATACACAAAGTGTTATTTTTAGTTTTATTTCCATAGGAACAGGAATATTAATAGCACAGTATATAGGAGCTAAAAAAAGAGATAAGATATTTGAAGTAATAGGTGTTTCTTTAGGATTGAATATTTTAATCAGTTTAGTTTTAGGGGCAGTATATGGATTTTATGCAAAGGATATACTTCTAAAAATAAAACTTAGTGAAGATTTAATAGAAATAGGAATAAATTATTTTAGAATAGTTGGAGGTATATGTATATTCCAGGCTATCACAGTTACAGCTAGTGCTGCCCTTAGAAGTTTTGGATATGTAAAGATACCTTTATTAATAAATATTGTTATTAATTTAATAAATGTTTTAATAAATGGAATGTTTTTATTTGGATGGTTAGGAATGCCAATTTTAGGAGTAACTGGAGTTGGAATAGCTACTATTTTCTCTAGATTTATAGGGTTTTTATTAGTAATAATAGCATTAAAAAAATATTGTGATTTTACTATCTATATAAAAAAATACAAGAAAATTCCTTGGGATATATTTAAATATATTTTACAAATAGGGGTTCCAAGTGGAACTGAACACCTTTGTTGGAATCTTGCCCAAATAGTTATTTTATCAATGGTAAATACAATGGGTATTGAAAATATTACAGCAAGAACTTACCTCAATTTAATTGCAACATTTATAATGATGTTTTCAATCTCTTTAGGGCAAGGAACAGCTATATTAAATGCTAGAAATATTGGAGCTAGAAAGATAAAAGAGGCATATTTTCAGTGTTTAAACAGTTTAAAGATATCTTTGATTTCAGTATCGATACTTTTATTAGTATTAATGATATTTCAGGACCCTATATTACAATTTTTTACTCAAGATGAAAATATATTAAAAATTTCTAAAAAAATTATTTGGCTATTTTTATTTATAGAGACAGGAAGAACATTTAATATTATTATTATTAATTCGTTACACTCAGCTGGAGATGTAAAGTTTCCTATGCTAGTTGGGATATTCTGTATGTTTGGAATAGCTGTAACATTATCATATTTTTTAGGAATAAAGATGCAAATGGCCTTAATGGGAGTTTGGATTGCTAATGGTACTGATGAATGGGTTAGAGGAATTTTAATGTTAAAAAGATGGAATAGTCTTAAATGGAGTAGAAAAGGATTTATATAAAATTATTATAAATACAAATAGAGCTTTTTAAAGTCAACAATTAATAAATTGTTCTTTAAAAAGCTCTACTTATTTATAACTATTATTATTCCTTTGAAAATAAAGAAAAATTAAATAAAATAATAAAAATAATAAAAAAAAGAATCTTAACATATTTTTTTAGAACAAAACAGTTGACTTGCGTATATAAATAGTATATAATTACAGTGGGTTAGACAGTTAAATATATATAGAAGTAGAAGACTAAGGGGTTAGTCTTCTCTTTTTCATTTTGGGAGTTATTTATCTAAAATATCACTATAAAGAGAATTAAATTTTTCAACCATATATACTGCAAAAGAGCAAAGAGGAATTATTTTTAAATTTTCTTGTCTAGCAAAATCAGCTAAAGAATCCATAAGAATTTTACCTAGGTTTTGTCCTCTATATTCAGAATCTACCCATGTATGAGTTATTTTTATTCTACTGGAATCTAAGTATGAATAACACATTTCAGCAAAAATTTTTCTATCGTTATCCAACATGTAAAAAATTCTATCACTTTTATCATGTAAAACTTCCATAAAAAACCTCCTTAAATTATTATTTTTATATAACTCTTTAAATTATCTTCAAAATAATTTAAAGTTATCCTTTCTAAAATTTTAAATAAGTTAAAATGTAATATTTAATATATTTAAATTGTTCTTTTCTTAAAAGTATGATAATATTTTTAAGTTAAATAAAAAAAAAGAGGAGAAAAAATACTATGCAATCATTCGAAATTTCAAGTTTTATATATTTATCATTAGCTTGTTTTGCAGGATCTTTTATAGATGCTGTAGCTGGAGGGGGAGGTATGATTAGTTTACCTGCTTTTATGGGGGTTGGAATTCCGCCACATATAGCTTTAGGAACAAATAAAGTATCTGCGTCATTTGGTGCATTTTCAAGTTTCCTTAGATTTTATCAAGCTGGAAAGATAGAGATGGAATTAATGAAGAAAATATTTATATATACAATAATAGGGGCAATAATAGGAGTGAAGTCAGTTTTATTAATAGATTCTAAATATTTATATCCAATGGCCTTAATTCTAATTATTGTATTAATAGGTTATACTCTTTATCACAAAAACATGGGAAATGTTAATGATTTTTCAGGGGTAACAAAAGATTCTTTAATAAAAGGTAGCATTATGGCTTTAGTTTTAGGATTTTATGATGGATTTTTTGGACCAGGAACAGGTTCTTTCTTAATATTTGCCTTTATAAAAATATTTAAGTTTGATTTTATTCATGCAAGTGGAAATGCTAAAGCTTTAAACTTTGCCAGTAATATAGTTAGTGTTATTTTATTTGCATATTTTGGTAAAGTTAATTATTATTATGCACTTCCAATGGCAGGAGTTATGTATTTAGGTGCTCAAGCAGGTTCTCATTTTGCAATTAAGAAGGGAAGTAAGTTTATAAAACCGATATTTTTAATTGTTTCTACAGCTGTAGCCATTAGAATGACAAATCAATTTATAGATTTAAAAGGATTATTAGGACTATAAATCGTTGATTTTAAAGGGAAATCGTAAAGAATGTATGGGAAAATAAAAATAAAAAAATAAAAATTAAAGAAAATACTATACAAAATTTGTAAAGTAGTGTATACTTGAATAGTAATGTTTGTAATTTAAGAGTTAAATTGTAATAAAGAAAGTACTTCTAGTATTTTTTTACAATGTTAGATTTGAGACTTACTATCATTAAAAAATAATTTGGAGGTACAAGATGAAAGGAATAGTTAAATGGTTTAACGAAGAGAAAGGATTTGGATTTATCACTGCTGAGGATGGGAAAGATGTATTCGCTCACTTTTCTGCAATTCAAAAAGACGGATTCAAAAAGTTAACTGAAGGAGAGTCAGTTACTTTTGAAGTTACTCAAGGTCCAAAAGGTCCACAAGCAACTGATATCAAATCTATCTAATTAAATAGATTATAAACCCTAGATTAAGTTCTAGGGTTTTTTTATTATATATA
>CAMTIW010000158.1 GCA_947072665.1 uncultured Fusobacteriaceae bacterium
TATATTTTTATTTTTTATTTTTTTCAAAAGATTATAAGTATCTAAGGATTTTCCACTTTGAGATATAACAAAAATAATGTCCTTCTCTGTTAAAGCTGAAAGATGTGAGAGTTGTACATGTTGGTCAAAATCATAAATTCCTAAAAAACCTAATTCTAAAAGTTTATATTGAAAATATTTTGCAACAATTCCAGAAAGTCCAGATCCTAATATTAAAATTTTTCTTGCTTTTCCAATGGATTTTATAGCTTTATCCAATTCAATAAAATTAGTTATTTTAATACTATTTTCCAGAGAAATTATATTTTTACTAAGTAACTTTTCAGCTGTATCTTTTGTAGTATCTTCATTTTTTATTTCTTCATCAATTATAGATATTTTTTTTTCGTGTGCCACTTGACCTAGAGATTCAATTACAGATATTTTAAATTCTGGGAAACCTATAAATCCCATTTTTTTAGCAAACCTAACTATGGAAGCTTGGCTCACACTACAATTTTCTGCTATTTCATATGTATTTAAAAATTTTATTTTTTCTGTATTTTTTAATATAAATTCTATTATTTTCTGTTCTATTTTTGATGATGTATTTTTTATTTCTGATAATTTTATTAAAATACTCATATTCTCTCCTTCCTTTTTAAATATTTTTTTCTAAAAGTTCACCCTGATATGAATTATTTTTTTTTAGTTCTTTTTCTATGCTATTTAAGACATTTAATTTATTTAAACTCCAAATAGGACCAACTAATGTTGATTTTTCTCCATCTCCAGTAAGACGATGAATAGTTATATTTTTAGGAATATTTTTAATTATATCAGAACAAATTTCAACATATTCTTCCAGAGTTAATAATTTAAACTCTTTTTCTAATAATAATTCTTCTAAATAAGTATTTTTTACAACATATAAAAGATGAATTTTTATTCCCCACGTTCCAGCTTCTACTGCTTCCTTTGCAGTTATTAAAGAATCATTTTTTGTTGCCTTGGGAAGTCCCACTATTATATGTGTCACAAACTTAATATTCCTCAATTTTAAATTTTTAGTAGCTTCTAAATAAGTTGAAAAAGGATAACCTCTATTAATATATTTAGCAACATTATCATCTGTAGTTTGTAGTCCAAGTTCTAGCCATAAAAAATAATCTTTATTTATTTCTGAAAGCAATTCTAAAATAGGTTCTTCTAAACAATCAGGTCTAGTAGCAATTGCAATTCCAACTACTCTTTCATGAGAAAGTGCTTCAAGAAAAACTTTTTTAAGATATTTCACATCCCCATATGTATTGGTAAAATTTTGAAAATATGCTATTACTTTTCCTTCTTTTGTTTTTTTTTGCATGAATATTAGTTGTTCATCTATTTGTTTTGTTATACTTATTTTATTATCCCCTGCAAACTCTCCACTACCTGAATCACTACAAAAAATACACCCTCCCACACTTATTGTACCATCTCTATTGGGACAACTCATTCCTGCATCTAAACTAACTTTATATATCTTTTCATTAAATTTTTCTTTAAAAAAATCATTTACTGTATAATATCTACTACTCATTTTTTCTCTCTCTCTTCTTAATTTTATTTTAATTTTGTTTCTATTATTATACCTTTTCATTTGAAATTACGCAAATAATAAAGAAAAAAGATGATATTGTTCATGTAGAACTATACCATCTTTTAATTTTACTTAAATTATTCATTATAATATAAATTTTCAGTTGGAAATATTGGATCACAAGTTACATCCATTCCTAACTTTCTAAATGTTTGCTCATCATTTTTTCCTAAAATAGTAGTACAATGTGCTTGACCACCCTTAAGTTGAACTAATTTATCCATAGCAACTTGTGCCATGGGATTTGTTGCTGCACAAATACATAAGGCTATTAATATTTCTTCCGAATCCAATGAAGTTACTTTATTTTTAAATGTCTCAGATTTTAATTTTAAAATTGGTTCTAAAATTAAAGGGGATATCAAATGGATATTATCATCTATATTTGCAAAATGCTTAACTGCATTTAGAATTGCTGCTGAAGGTGCATCCATTATATGGCTGTGCTTTCCTGTTACAATAGTTCCATCTTTAAGTTCTAAAGCTACAGAAGAATGTATTTCATCTATGTCTATAGACTCTTTTTTTATTCTTTCTAAATTTTTTCTAGCAATATCTACAACCTTTCTATCACTTTCTTTTAAATCTGTATCTTCCATTATACGTTTAGCAATTGTATATGCTTCTAAATCTACATAACCTTTTTTATATTCACAACCTGTTTTGAAATATCGTCTTATTATTTCTTGTTCTGAAGCATTTCTTACCACTGAATCATCTGTAATTCCAAATCCTACTCTATTAACACCCATATCTGTTGGAGATTTAAAAATAGCTGGTTTTCCTGTTATTTTTTCAATTATTCTTCTTAGAACAGGGAAAGCTTCTATATCTCTATTATAGTTAACAGATACCTCACCATAAGCTTCTAAATGGAATGGATCTATCATATTAATATCTTTTAAATCTACAGTAGCAGATTCATAGGCAACGTTTAATGGATGCTTTAAAGGAACGTTCCATACTGGAAATGTTTCAAATTTTGAATAACCAGAAACTTTTCCTTGTCTAAATTCATGATAAAGTTGACTTAAACATGTCCCTAATTTTCCACTTCCAGGACCTGGAGCAGTAACTACTACTATTGGTTTTGTTGTTTCAATATATGGATTTTTTCCATATCCCTCATCACTTACAATTGTATCTACATCTGTTGGATATCCTTTTGTAGCTTCATGTTTATATACTTTTATACCTCTATTTTCTAATTTTTGAATAAAAACATTAGTAGCAGGTTGTTTATTATAACGAGTGATAACAACACTATTTACTTCTAACTCATATTCTCTTAAATCATCTATTAATCTAAGTACATCCATGTCATAAGTTATTCCAAAATCTCCACGTATTTTATTTCTTTCTATATCACCAGCATATACGCAAATAATAACTTCAACTTTTTCTTTTAATTTATGTAAAAGTTTAATTTTAGCATTTTCATCAAATCCAGGAAGAACTCTTTTTGCATGTAGATCAAAAAGCAATTTCCCACCAAACTCTAAATATAGCTTATCATAATCATTCACTCTTTCAAGAATGTATTTGGATTGTTCCTCTAGATATTTGTTATGGTCAAAACCAATTTTCATATATTCACTCTCCTAATCTTTTACTAATTAAATTAATATATATTAACATTTGTCATATTCTTGACTCTAAATTGTAGCATAAATAATAAAAAAATAAAAGGAAAAATTATATAGCAATAAAAAAAAGTGAACTATTATATAATTCACTTTTTTTTGTTCGTTATTTAAACTTTATATCCAATTCTCTGTCTAAAAATTCATTATCATTTTTTTGAGTTACTCTAGCTTTCATTTTTTTTATAAAAGTCCCCATTTCATCAGCACTTCCAACTATTCTATTAAAAATAGCTAAATATTCAACAAGAATTGGATTATCTGTATCATAAGGATATCTTATTCTATGATCAATCTCACTCCACGCTTCTTCAAAAACAGTTCTTATTTGAATTTCTACTAAAACTTGTGCTGTTTTTGTAACTGGAATCTCTACTAGATAATGAACTGATCTGTAACCATGATCTCTTATTACTATTTCACAGCCTAGTTCTTTTACACTTTCTTCTAATTGATCTAAATTATAGTCTCCTCTTCTTATATTTATTTGAGGAGTTTCTTTAAGTTCCCATAATTTTTCTATTTCATAATGTATATCTTTCCAATCATCTTTAAAAAGATGCAAAACTCTAATTCCTATTAAATCTGTTACTATCTCTTTATAATTTTCTAAACAAATCCCTCTTTCAGCATATTTTTTACCTTTTCTAATTATTTTTTCAATTAAGTGCTGTGGTCTTTTAACTCTTCGTCTTACAGAGTGAACACCTATTAAATCAATAAGTTTAGAAACTATATGCTCAGCTTCTTTTTCTAAATATGAAACAATTTTTGTATAATCTTTATATATTTTATTTAATTCTTCCCATTCTAATCCTGTAGATAAAAAATATTCTTCACTTAT
>CAMTIW010000159.1 GCA_947072665.1 uncultured Fusobacteriaceae bacterium
CTTTAAAATAGGAGTAATCTACACCATTTTGAATATAATCCATATTCAAGTTAAATTTATCTTTGAACCTCAAAGCTAAAGTTTTACTACATGCTATTAATTTACAATTTTTATAGCTACTAATATATATTTGATTTAAAATATACCCTATTTTTTCTCCAAATCTAGATTTTAAAGTTTCTTCTCCATATTCGTGCACTGTAAATACTTTTATTTTTTTATAATTTATAAAATTCATTAATATAGAGCTTTTCATACAATGACCATGTAGTATATCAGGTTCTATTTCCTTTAAAAATTTATTTATTTTAGTTTTCCATATAAAAATACCTTGAATATTACTAGAGTTGCATTGATATATTTTTATTCCCAATTTTTCAAAATCATCCTTTATTGATGTTTTTTTTTCTTTATTTAAAGTAATTATAGATATTTTAAATTCATTAGGATTAAGATACTTAACTATATTATAAATTACTTTAACTGGTCCTTGATTATCTAAGCTTGCAATTAAAAAACATAATTTTATCATTGTTGCTACCCCTCATATTCGTACTTATGTTTTTTTATCCATGCACATATCTCTAACGTCATTTCCTTATAACTTTTAACTCTATACTCAAAATCTTTTCTTGTACAAATTAAACTTTTATCAGAGGTATAATCTTTATATTCTTTTATTTCTACATCATTTTTGTTCATATATTTTTTAAAAAGTTTTAATAATTCATATTTAGATATTTTTTCATTATTAACTAGATGATATATTCCTGTTAAGTTTGTTTTAAAAGAATATTCTATTGCTTTAGCTAATTCTAATGTGGTCACTCCACTCCAATATACCTCTGAAAACCCATCAATTTCCCCAGTTTGTTTCATAAACCAATTAAATAAACCAATTCCATTTTTGTTTATATCTGGTCCTATTATTGAAGTTCTAAATGTTAGTGTTCGATTATTATCAACTTCTCCTATAGCCTTTGATTTCCCATAATAACTTATGGCATCTTTAAAATCATTTTCTATATAGTTTCCTTTTTTTCCAGAAAACACACAATCAGTAGTTATATGTATTAATTTAAAGTTATACTCATTTGATATTTTGTCTAAATAGTGTGGAAAGTATCCATTAACATAAATAGCTATATCTGGATTTTTCTCAGCAAATTCATTCAAAATCCCTACACAGTTTATAACAAAATTAGGTTTTACGATATTTACAATACTTTTTAATTCTTCTTTATTAAAAACATCTAAATTAAATTCTTTTCTATTTAATTCCTCATTTTCTCTCACTCTACAAGTAGAATAAACATCATATTTTTTCTCTTCTAAATAAGCTTTAATAATGTGACCAGCCATTCCTTTAGAACCAATAATAAGAATTTTATCCATTCTTTTTCCCCCAAATAACTCTGTCTACAATTCTTGTATAACTCTGAATAACCTTTATTACTTTATCTGAAACATTATTATCCATATAGTCATAGGGTTCAACTAATTTATTTTCATTTTTAAATAAATTAATAGTTATATCTAAAGATGACAATATCTCATCTTTTTTTATTCCCCCTAATATGATATTGCCTTTGTCAATAACTTCTGGTCTTTCTGTACTTGTCCTAATCGAAATTGCAGGAAACCCCAAAATCACTGACTCTTCACTAATAGTTCCACTATCTGATAGAACACATAAAGATTTTTTTTGTAAATTACAATAATCAAAAAATCCAAAAGGTTTTAATTGTTTTACTAAAGGATTAAACAATATATTTCTTTCTTTTATTATTTTTTGCGTTCTTGGATGAATCGAAAATATTACTGGCATTTTATATTTTTCTGCTACAGCATTTATGCTTTCAACTAAAAAATTAAAATTTTCTTCATTATCTACATTTTCTTCTCTATGAGTACTTAATAAAATATATTTCCCTTCTTCTAAGTTAAGTTCTGAAAGGATAGTACTATTCTCTATTTTTTCTATATTTTTTTCTATGACTTCTGTCATTGGTGAACCTGTCACAAATATATGATCCCTTCTAAAGCCTTCTGCAAGAAGATATCTTCTACTATTTTCTGTATAAGGCATATTTATATCACTAATATGATCTACTATTTTTCTATTTATTTCTTCAGGAACATTTTGATCAAAACATCTATTTCCAGCTTCCATATGAAAAATTGGAATTTTTAGTCTTTTTGCAGATATTGCTGATATAGCACTATTGGTATCTCCTAATAATAATAAAGCATCAGGCTTTTCTTTTAACATTATTTCATAAGATTTAGAAATTACATTTCCAATTGTCTCACCTAAATGTTCTCCAACTACATTTAAATAATAATCAGGTTCCCTTAATTTCAAATCATCAAAAAAAACTTGATTGAGTGTATAATCCCAATTTTGTCCTGTATGAACCAAAATATGATCATAAAATTTATCAGCTTTTTTTATTATTTCAGATAATCTTATTATTTCAGGTCTAGTTCCTACAATTGTCATTAATTTTAACTTTTTCATTACTTCACCCCAAATTCTTTTAGTTCGTCCTGTATTTCAGCTAAATCTATAAGCATAGCTTTTAATTCTTCCTCATTTAATCTATAAGTATTATGTGAATTATATTCTTCAGCTTCTGTTATAACTTCTTGTCCTTCTTCAAAAAATTTAGAATAATTAAGATCTCTCGCATCAGCTGGAATTCTAAAATAATTTCCCATATCTTCAGCTCTTACTCTTTCTTCTTTCGTCATTAGAACTTCATACAGCTTTTCTCCATGTCTTGTTCCTATTATCTTTATTTCATGATTAGATTTTCCTATCATATTTTTTAATGTTGATGCCAATAACTCCACTGTTGCTGCTGGTGATTTTTGAATAAATAAATCTCCATTATTACCATTTTTAAAAGCAAACATTACTAAATCAACAGCTTCATCTAAACTCATCATAAATCTTGTCATATTAGGATCTGTAAGAGTCATAGGTTTTCCTGATCTTATTTGATCAAAGAAAAGAGGAATTACAGAGCCTCTAGAAGCCATAACATTTCCATATCTAGTTACACATATTGTTGTTTCATGTTCTCCTAAATTACGTCCTTTAGCAACTATTACTTTTTCCATCATAGCTTTTGACATTCCCATTGCATTAATAGGATATGCAGCTTTATCTGTACTTAAGCATATTACTTTTTTTACTTTTGCTGCAATAGCTGCATTAAGAACATTCTCAGTTCCTATTATATTTGTTTTTACTGCTTGCATAGGATAAAACTCGCATGATGGTACTTGTTTCAATGCTGCAGCATGAAAAACAAAATCTACCCCTCTCATGGCATCAGCTATTGAATTCTCATCTCTAACATCACCTATATAGAATTTAATTTTAGAATTATTATATATCTTTCTCATATCATCTTGTTTTTTTTCATCTCTTGAAAAAATTCTTATTTCTTTAATATTTGTATTTAAAAATCCTCTTAATACTGTATTTCCAAAAGAACCTGTTCCACCTGTTATTAATAATACTTTATTATTAAACATTAATTTCATCTCCCAAAATTTTATCTTTAAATACTTTATATGCACTTTCTGGACTAAAATGTTCCATATATACTTTATTAAAATCTTCTTTTTTTAATTCATCTTTTATTTCTACTAATTTTAGAAATTTTTCTTTCATTTCTAAAATATTTCCAGCCTCTGCAACCACTCCTATTTTATTATCTTCTAAAAATTTCCCTAAATATTTTTTTGAACATTTATCTAAAGAAGCAAAAATTGGTTTACATATTTTTATATATCCAGTTACTTTTGCAGGAAAATTAGGTACCGTATATTTTTTATTCAAACTTATTATACCAATATCACATATTTTTAAAAAATTTTCATATTCTTCTCTTGGAACAAATTCTAAAACTTTTATATTTTTTATATGTTTACATTTCTTCTTTAATTTCTCACATTCAGTACCCCTACCTAATAAAATAAATTTATACTTGTCTTCTAATACCTTTGCTAAATTAATTATATTTTCCAGCTCTTGGGGAACACCCATATTTCCACCAAAGAGAGAAATAATATCATTATTACTATATC
>CAMTIW010000160.1 GCA_947072665.1 uncultured Fusobacteriaceae bacterium
ATTTTTACTTATGAAAACAATAAAATATTTTCTATTGCTATTAAAGATCGTGGAATTGGAATTCCTAAAATAGAACTTGAAAATATTTTTCTAAAATTTTACCGTATAAATAAATCTCATAGTAGAGAAATTCAGGGACATGGTCTTGGACTCTCCATTGTAAAAACAATTTTAGATCTTCTAGGTGGAGAAATACATATAGAAAGTGAGTTAGGAAAAGGGACTGAGGTGAAAATAATTTTTAATAAATCTTAAATAAAAAAGTTAGATTATTCATATAATCTAACTTTTTTTATTCTTATATTAAGTCTATAATTTTTATATCTTTATCTTTCCAAGAAATAGAATTTTCTTTTATAGAATAATTATCTCCAAAATTTTCTAAAACCATATAAATATCATTAAGAGTCAGATTTTCAAAATTAATTGCCAGTTTATGAGTACTGTCTTCTAATAAAGCATCAAAATTACTCATAATAAAATTATTTTCTCTTAAAATAATTAAAACTTCATTTACGATTTCTAAAGAAATATCTGTTTTACAGGAAATATCTTTAGTAGTTAAAGGAAGCTCATTTTCTACATAATTTTTTGTTAAAGTAATCAATATAATAGTTGTTAATTTAAATTTTGTATTAAAATTTAAATATTTTATCCCATCAATATTTAATAAAATATCATTATTTTGGAGAAAATAAGTAAGATGAGACCCTAATAATATTAAAAACCAAATTATTTTTAACCAAATTAAAAATATTAAAATAATGGAAAAACTCCCATAAATTTTATTATATTCATTGATTAAAGTTTGAAGTTTTAAAAAAATAACATTACTTTGATTAAATAGTAAGGATATAAAAAAACTTGATAAAATTGCAGGAACAAACCTTATTTTTGTATTTGGCATTATCATATAAAAAATGGTAAAAAAAACCCAAAGAGATAAATAAGGTGCTATTATATTTATAATTGGTGGAAGATAAATTATTTTAGTTCCATTACCTGTTAAAATATTCATGGATAAAATTGTAATTGGAAAAACCATAAAAACAGTCAGATAATCTGAAAAACGTCTTCCAAAAGCTCTTTGTTTTTTTATTCTCCAAATTGAATTTAATGATTTTTCTATAAGAGAAAACATAGAAATAATAGCCCACCCTAAAAAAATAAAACCAACTCCTGCAAGTAATCCACTTCTAGTATTTTTCAAAAGATTAGTAGAAGCATCTAAAAGAACACCTAACGTCTCTTCATTAAGTGGTGAATTTAAATATAGTTGCTTAGCAAAATAATCATCAATCCCCAACCATCTCCCAATACTAAAACCAATAGCTAATAATGGAACAAGAGACAAAATTGAAATATAACAAAGAGAATTAACCCAAAGTCCTGAGTTCGCTCTTTTATAATTTTTTAATGCACCTTTAAGTGCACTATATAAATTAGAAATTTTCCCTTCCTTTAAAAATTCTAGAATAAAATATTTTAACTCATTTTTCCACATAGAGATACCTCACTATTTATTTATGATATAATTAATTATACACTAAAAATAAAAAACTTCTATAAAATTAATAAATAGTGTATAATCATTATAATATAAACAACTAAAAATTATAGATAAACAAATAAATAAGGATGGTGAAAAGATTGTATCTTATACTCCAATCACCAAAGTAATAGAATATAAGGTACTTTTTATAAAATGACAAAAATTGAAAAAGAAATTTTGAAATTCCTAGTGGATGGTAAAGCATATAGCGATACTGCTATAAAAAAAAATTTTGGAATAAATGATGAAGAATTAAAAATAATATATGAAAATTTAAAAGCTGAATCTTATCTTGAAACATACGAAGAATTTGAAAAAAGAGAAAAACTAAAAAAAGAAGAAATAATAGAAAATTCAGAAAAAAAAGGATGTAGTGGTTGTTCTTCAGGCGGTTGTGGAAGTTCAAATAGTGAAAAAAAACCATGTCCTGCAAATAAAGATAATGATAATTCAAAAATATTGGTATTAACTGAAAAAGCTTTAATGTTAAACCAAGAATTTTAATAATATAAGAAAAGAAGTTTTATAGCTTAAAGAAAAAGCTATAAAACTTCTTTTCTTAATATCTAATTTATTGTTTGTTTTTAAAAAAAGATAACTTTAAAAATAGAGCTATGTAAGAAGGCAAAATCATAATAATAATAGTTAAAACTAAAGATAGTGTAGCTTGCCCCTTAGTAATATTTATGTTTATATAATTTGTAAGTGCATGAATTAAAACTAAGGGATCAATTTTAAATCCTTCACTAACTTTAAAAAAACTGTTTAAAATAAATAATAGTGCATAAAACGGGAGTAAGATAAGTGATAAATTCTTTAAAAATTTTGTCATAGTTAACCTCACAGTAAATTTATTAATATATTATATCACATTTCCATCTGAATTAAATATAAAATTGACATATAATAGACATATATATTTGGTATAATTTTTATTCTATAATACATTAAATTTAGAGAGGCTGACATATGAAAAAAAAAATTCTTATAATTGAAGATGAGAGAGATTTAGCAAAAATATTAACTGATTTTTTCCAATCAGAAAATTTTAAAATTATAAATGCTTATGATGGGATAGAAGGATTAGAATTATTTTATATGGAAAAACCAGATATTATAATTTTAGATATCAATCTTCCATATAAAAATGGTTGGGATGTTTGTTCTGAAATAAAAAAACAAAGCAATATACCAATTATAATGATGACTGCAAGAAATTCAGAATTAGATGAGCTTCAAGGTTTGGATTTAGGAGCAGATGACTATATAACTAAACCATTCAGTTTAAAAATACTTTTAGCTAGAATAAAAAAAACATTGAAAATAGATGGTAATGGCATATATAATTTTAAAGAATTACAATTTGATATGAAATTGCAAGAACTTTATATAAATGGTGAAAAAATTGAAATTTCCGGAAGAGAAAGTCAATTATTAGAATATTTTATTAGAAATAAAAAAATAGTTTTAACAAGAGAAAAAATATTAAATGAAATTTGGGGCTTTGATTTTTATGGTGATGATAGAGTTGTAGATACATTAGTAAAAAGAATAAGAAAAAAATTGTTTGGGTATAGTTCAAATATAAAAACGATTAGGGGGGTAGGATATATTTTTGATGAAATATAAATTAAATTTCAAAAAAAAACTTTTAATATATTCAACAATAATAGTAATTTTTGCCATGATTTTATCTAATATTTTTAATTCTATATTTTTAGATAAATTTTACTTAAATAGAAAAAAAAATGAAATTCCAAGAGTTATGAATAAAATAAATTCATTAGATGAAAATTCTTATGAACTTAAAACTTACTTAGAAGAACTTAGAGAAGATGAAGGAATTATAGTACGGTTTAAAAAAATACAAAATGAAAAAAATAGAATGACCCATATGAAAAATAATATGAATAATCATTTTGAAGATAATATTATTGATGAAAATAAAATAAAAATAAAAATAGACAAGGGAAAAAGAAGATTTATCTCATACACTGAAACATTAAAAACAGGAACTAAAGTATATATTTATTCCTATCTAAGTTCCATTGACAATATTCGTTATGAGATTCACTTAATAAATATACTTGCTTCTTTTTTAGCACTTTTATTATGTACTTTAATAGGGAGCTTATTTTTAAAAAAAATAACAAAAAATATAGAAAAATTAAATATTGTTGCAAAAAAAATATCTAATTTAGATTTTATAGATTTCATAGGAATAAAAACAACTGATGAGTTGGGAGAATTAAGTAAAAGTATAGAACTTATGTCACATAATTTAAAAAAATCTATTAATGGATTAAAAAATTTTGTTTCCAATGCTTCTCATGAGATGAAAACACCCATAGCAATAATAAATATGACGGCTCAAAATTTAAAAAATGATAAATTAAATACCTTAGATGAAAAAAATAAATCCTATGATATTTTAATAAAAGAAACAAAAGAACTAACAAATCTAATAGAAAATCTTATGATTCTATCTAAAATTGATTCTTTCAAAATCCAGGTAGAAAAAGAAGAGGTAAATATTAC
>CAMTIW010000161.1 GCA_947072665.1 uncultured Fusobacteriaceae bacterium
TCTCTATAATAATCAAAATAATATTGCAGATCCTTATAATAATAAAATGGTTTTTCCTTCTTATAAGCTATTTAGATTTTTAACATATCAAGATGAAAAAACGCAAAAACCAACAACTGTTTTAACTTATGCAACAACTTATGATCCTAATGATTATAGTTACAATTATATACAATTATTAAAAAATTCAAATAACGCAATACCTTGGATAAATGAAATTCAAATATTTCCTTTAAATACAAGTAAGATAAAGCTTGTACCAAATCAATTAGTAGTGAAAGATGGTTCACTTAAAGATGCTAATTATTTTGAAAAAGTTCCAGGTGGAATAAAAATTCATTATACGTATTATCCAAACCCAAATGATTTAAAAACAAAAATTGTAAGAGAAAATCTATTTTTAATTAGAGGAGAATTATGAAGAATAAAGGCTTTGCCCTACCATTTGTAGTAGCAGTTTCAGCAGTGCTTTTATCAATATTTATTTATTATATAAAACAAACTAATATAAAAAGTGATTTAAAAAAAATAGCTAGAAATAATAAAATTTTACAAAAAAGTATTGAAGATACCACAGGTATCGGAATATATGAGATGTACTTAGCAGATCAAATGATTACTGCAAACAATTTAGATATTATCAAAAATGGATATGTACCAGAGGATTCAGCAGCTATGTTAGGAGGGGTACAGTTAAATAATCCTTTAGTAGGGAAACCGATAGGTATACAGAATATACTAGGTTATTTTATAGTAAAAGATACTGAAAAAAATAGAAGCATAAATAATCAGTCAAAAGCAGTTAAAATATGGGAAAATGATTTCTCAGCTCCTGAAGGTGAATGGTATTATGGAAAATGGGAAGGAGATTCCTCAAATTATAAATATACAACCTATAAAATAAAGAATGACTCATATCCAACATCAAGTATTCCTATTACAAAGGGAGGTTATATAATAACTAGTATTATAGATAAAACTCCTAATGTAAAAAATTATCCAAGTTTTACAACGCTTTTTGATGATTATAAAATGCCCATTTTGGATACTTCATATAATATGGTTAAATATCCAGATGGAAAAACAATTCAAGATGTAGTAAAGTATCACGGAAAGGCACCAAATACACTGTATGAAATAAAGCTTTTTAAAAATATAACACTATTTAAAAAGGATATAGTCAATCAAAAGAGAATAAAAAATAATACAACTTATGATTTATCTGAAATAGAGGGAAGTTACAATATCTATGTAACTTTAGAGGTGTATTGGTCAGGTAATGAAGAGGTTAAATTAAATGATCCGAAAATGAGGAATAATTGTTCTTCAGAAATAGATTATGAAAATAATGTAACTGTAGGTATGGATTGTAATGATAAACTAACTAATAAAAATTTGAATTCAAGTAATAAAGTTTTTTCCAGAGTTACTTCTTTTATAGTAGAAGATATTATGCCAATTGTAAAATAGGAGAGCTATATGTTTACATTAAAAAAGACTAAAAAAATACCGAAAATAAAAATTGTACTAACTAATATTGAATCTTTAATGCAAACTCTTAGAAAAGAACAAGTTGAAGAAGATTACCTTATTTTAGGATTGCCAGTGTCAGAATTTATTATAAACATTATCGAAATACCTTCTTCTATAATGACTGAAGAGGAAAAAGATGAGTTCATAATGGAAAAATTAATAGAAAATTCTTCAGATGATTATGATCCTATGGAGTGTATAAATAGAGAGTTTTTAGTAAAAAAAGAATCTGAATTAGATAAAACTATTATTTTATCTTTAACGAGAGAAAAAGTAGACAAAATCGTAGCAATAATAAAATTAAAGAGAATCTCTTTAAAAGGCATATATCCAAGTTTTTTACTTGATGATAAAATAGATATAGAAGAAATAACAAAAAAAGCAGATATAATTTTTTTAGGAAGTGAAGAATATTTTAAAGTAAAAGATCAATTTATGCAAGAGGAAGGGGATAACTATAATTTCTTAGGAGAGGATATAAAAGAAGAGATAGGAGAACCACTTTTTAGTAATTCTATTGTTAAACTTATTTATTTAATTATATTTATTCAAGTAATAATTTTTATTTCATTTAGTCTTAGTAAAAATGCAGCGACCGCGAAAATAGAATCTATAAAGAAGGAGTCCTTACTCTTAGATAAAAAAGGAAAAGATATTGAAAATAAAATTAGACTTATTCCTGATTGGGAAAAAAGAATACAAGATGAACAAAAGTTAATTGAAAAGCCAAATCTTGAAGTTAATAGAGTAATTTATGCATTGAAGGAAACAATTCCTAAGGGCGTATACATAGATAAGTTGGAAATAAATTTACAATTTATCAGAATTTCAGGAACTACAAGTACCTTAAATAAAGTTATTGAATTTGAAAGAGCATTATACGATAAGGGGTTTTTAAATATAAAGCATACTACAATAAATAATAGTAAGAATGCAGTTTCCTTTATATTGGAAATAAACTTATAAACTAGGAGGGGAAATGAGAGCTAAAACTATAAAACTAAAAAAAAAAATTCAAAAAAATAGCTCAATATTTTTTTTAACTAAGAAAAAGAAAAAGGGAAAGGGCATTAGAAAAAAATCAATTATATTAGTAAAATTTTCAAATCAAATAACAAAGCTTAGAAACATATTAATAAATTGTAATAATAAATTAATGAGTAATTTTGATAAACCAAGATTAAAGTTTTATGTGTATCGAAAAAAGAAATTAGATATTTTTTTTAACTCTGAAAATGAGAACATAAGATCTTTAAATGAGGGATTAGAGAAGATTAATAACAAGAAAGTCAAGATTGGTTTATTAGGAGTAGTATTTGTTATATTTACATATTTTATAACCTATACCCCTCTAATTAGACTAATTAGTGAGAAAAAGCAATTAACAGTTGAAGTTCAAAATAAGAGTTCATTAATCTCAACAATTTCTAATTCAGAACTTATTTTAAAAGAGAAGGAAAATCAGAGTAGTGTTTTAGAAAAAAAATACTACGAATTTATAAAAATGAGTTTTGAAAATGAATTTAAAGATATTTTATCTACAACTGAATATATTCAGAGTATAATAAAAAAATATAATTTGAATATTGAGTCTATTTCAGAGACAGAGGTTATAATAAAAAAAGCACAGAATAGTGAAAACAATAATTCTATTTCTAAAAATGGAAGTAACAATCTTTCAAATAATTATATTGTAGAGGTAATTATGCCATATAATTTAAGTGGAACATCCCTTAATATAGAAAGTTTTTTAAGAGAGCTAGAAGACAACAACTTCTTTTTTGAAGTAAAAGATGCACCTTTTCAATTAAGTTTAGATTCTAATAATAATGTAAAAGTAAACTTAAATATTGCAACATACGTAAACATAGCTATGAACGATCAAAAAATAATTGAATTGAAGGATGATAACTTAAAATTAAAAAAATTAATTTTTAGTAAAATTGATCAAGAGGATAAGGATAAAAAATTTAGACTGGTTTCTGCTTTAAATTATAATAAAGCAATTTATTTTATCGTTGAATTAGGTGATAAAAGAAAATTAGTTTTAAGAAATAATTCAGTTTTTAAAGTTAATGATATTTCATATAAGATTGAGGCAAAAGATGGGGAAGTAATAATAACTAATTTAAACCAAAATGAGGAGATTAAAATAAAAAGATGAAAAAGAGAACGATTTTAATGGCTACTATATTTTTAATAATAAGTTTGTTTTGTTTTGGTAAACCTAGTGACGTAATTTTTGTAGACCCACTAAATTTAAAAGGGGTAACTTTAGCTGATGCAACAGCAATTATATCAGATGATGCTAAAATAACACTAACTAGTGATGAAGGATCTAAGGATAAAATTCTAGATCTCTATTTTCCAGCGGGAATAACGCTGAAAACAGTATTAGATACAATAGCAACAACAAATAATTTAAAGTTGTCAGCAATAGGCTCTGAGAGCTATATGTTTACAAGTAAGTCTACAGCTCTTCCTACTTCACTTAGTGGTACAGTTAACTTAGAAAAGTATGGAACAGGGATAGATGG
>CAMTIW010000162.1 GCA_947072665.1 uncultured Fusobacteriaceae bacterium
AAGAACTACTTTTTTCTTTCATAAATATTTTGTTAACTATTTCATTAAAATTTATATTATCTTCAATTGATCTTCTCATTTCTATTTCTTTAAAGAAATCATCTTTTTCTCCAAATAATAAAGATATATTTTTAACATTATTATAAAATTCTATTTGTATATTTTTATTTAATAAACCTTCTTTCATATACTTTGATAATTGATATTCGCTAAAATAAAAAATCTTATCTATTTTTTCATTATAAAAATCTAATACTCTTTTTCTTTCGTTTAACTCAAAATTTATTACTATAGAATTATAAATATTTTGTTTTTGTAAATTAAAATTATACTTATTATTTTTTTTCATTATTATTTTTTTACTATCTATTTCACTTAAATAATAGGGCCCTGTTCCGTATATTTTATTCTTAACCTCCAAAGTGATTGAACTCATATCATAAGTTAGCATATCTACAAAAAGTTCATTTTGTTTATTTAATTCAATCCTTAGTTCCAATTCATTTAAAACTTCTATTCCTTCTATATCACTATACATTTCTTTATATACACCTTTTTTTATCAAACGTTGTAAAGAATTTTTTATATCTATTGCTTTTACTAATTTTCCATTATGAAAATATATTCCTTCTTTCAATTTTAAATTTAAAATTCTTTCATCTTTCCAAAACCAAGATTCTAATAAAATTGATTTTATTTCTTTATTTTTATTATGGATAAATAAAGTATTATAAAGATATTTTGTAATTCTTTTAGAATAGATATCTTTCATTTTTATAGGATCAATTTCTTGAAGCTTCATATCTTGAACTATTCTTAAGTCTTGAGTTTTTATTTCTTTTTCCTCTACATAATAATCCATTAAAATATCATCTTCATTACCTCGCATTTCTAAAGGGAAAATAATGTATAGTATAAACATTAAAACATATATACATTTTTTCAACTATTTCACCTCCCTTTTATTTCTTTTTTATTATTTTATATATTTCTCTATTAAAACGTAAATATTCTTTATTTTTATCAAATATTTCTGAAAAATTTTTATTATTTTTCATAAAAATATCCACTAATTTAGGATCAAAACTTATTCCAGATTCAGCTTTTATAATAGTCATTGCTTTTTCATGTGAAAAACTTTCCTTATACGACTTTTTTTGTCTCAATGTATCATAAACATCAATTAAAGAAACAATTCTAGCTTCTAAAGGAATCTTTTCTCCTTCTAATTTTTCTGGATATCCACTTCCATCCCATTTTTCATGATGATATTTTATTATATTTTCTGCCATTAATCCCAAATTTAATTTTTTCATAAAATCATAACCTAAGATAACATGTTGTTTTACTACTTCATATTCTTCTTCTGTTAATTTAGATTCTTTATTTAATAATTCACTAGGTATACCCATTTTTCCAATGTCATGTAATTCTGAATATTTATTTATCTGTTCTGTTATTTTTTTAGAAAAATTTAATTTTTCTGAAAATATTTTTGAATATAAGCCTATCCTCTTAATATGATCCCCCGTATCTTCGTCATTTAATTCATTTGCCATTTCTAAAATTATTATTAATGAATTTTTTAAATCTCTTTCTTTTTTTCTATCTCTATTTATAACATAAAGTAATATAAACAGTAGAAAAATAAATATTAATACTGGAATCGCAATTTTAACCATTAATTTATAATTTTTTTCCACAATAATATTCTCTAGTAATTTATTATTATTTATAGTTCTCTCAACAATAAATCCTTCAGATAAAGAATCAACTATATTCCACAATGCCTCATTTTCTTTTTTTACAGATAAACTTACATTTAAAGTATCGTTAAAAATTCCTGCTATTTTTAGATTATCATCATTATAAGTATTACTTATAACTCCTGTTAAAACACTTAACGTACCTATAAAATAATCTATATTATTCTCTAATAATATCTCTATTCCTTTTCTATATGTATCTACCTCTATAATTTTTAAATTTTTAGACTTAGTTTCTAATAATTCTTTCAATCTTGAATTTTTGTAAACTAAAACGGTAGTACCATCCAAGTCAGAAAAATCATCTATAAATCCTGAAGTTTTTTTATTTATAGCTGCAATTCTCATAGAATAATAAGGATTAGTATAGTTATCTAAATCTTGCCTCTTTCCTTTTATAAAATTTGAAATAGCCATTCCATTTATATCAAAATCATCATTTTTTACAAACTCAACTGGAATTTTTAAAATTTCTTCTATATCTCTACCTATATTTATAATTAGTCCTTCTTTTTTTCCTTCTTTTTCATAATAAAATGGTGCCAAAAACTTATCTTCACCTATTTTTATTCTTATTTTTTTATATGATTTTTTTACACTTTCATAATTAGGTGTATCTTTTAAAATATACTGATAATATTCAACTCTATTTTTATCTATAATTTCTTTCATTTCTTCTGAATTTATAGAATTTAATGTTTTATTTATTTTATTAAACTCTTCGTCTAAATTTTTTTTTACTCCTATATATTCATTGTATTTTATATTTTCTACTACAGTATAATCATCATTATTTCTATTTTTTTCGTGCCAATCCTTTACGATAAAAACATCTACTAAGTTTTTATCTAAATATTCAAGACCTTCTTTTATATTATTCACTTCTACTTTTACTATTTCACTCTCAGGATATCTTTCTTTTATTTGATTTAGTCCTTGCTTATCATTTATATAAGCAACTTTTAAAGATTTTACATTCCCCATACTATTTATACTTGAATCTTTTTTAGCTATCACTGATATTTTATAAATTATTGGCATTTTTATATAATTAAGTTCAATATTTTCTTTATTTTTTTTTAAAGTCCTTAAGAAAATATCAGTATCATTATTTATTATTTTAAAATCAATATTTTTTTTTAATTTTGATTTTGAAATAATATCTACATATACTCCTTTATATTTCCCTAGTTCTAAATTCTTATAAAGATACATATCATTTTGATTAAAAGGAACGCCTATATTTATAGTCTCTTTTCCCATACATAAAATACTCGTTATAATATATATATAATAAAAAATATACTTCATTCTTTAAGCTTCCCCCCTTTAAAAGAAAAGGCTACCAGGCACAATGCCTAGTAGCCTTTTTTTTATTAAATATTAATTATATCTAACTTTCAATGTTAAATCTCCATTGTATATTCCAGAAGCTTGATCCACTGGTACATTCGTTGTTGCTTTTACATAAGTAGCTGTTTTTCCATGATTACCTAACCCAAGGTTTTCCCCTAATCCTGATGCTAATAATGAAACTTTTAAAGTTTTTGAACTATCAGAAGCATTTGTTAAAAGTATCTCTCCTGTTCTTTGTCCAGGAAGTGTCCCTGAAGTTCCAATCTCATCAATCTCAGTGGTAATAACTGAATTTTTTTCTCCAGAAATTTCAAATTCCCCCATAGCTGATATATTATTTGCACCTGCAACAATTTTTCCTAAATCTATATTCTCTACTACTTTTACCACTAATGGTTGGATAACCTCAGCTTTTACAGTCATTGTTCCAGTCTTATCACTATTCCCATTAAACCTAGCACCCATTACCACTGATGATAATATTAAACTCCCTAATAATAATTTTTTCATAATCATACCCCCCTTATTTTTTTACAACTTCTACATATATAAATATAATTTTCATAGCACGAATATTCTGTTAAAATTTATTTCTTCATTTTATTTAAATAACATATATATATTAATTTATTATAATTTAAAATTAGAAAAAATACAGCTCATTTTCTTTCAAAAAAATAAAAAAATATACATATTATTAAAAGTAATATTTTTACATTTATATTAGATCTATCGTATTATTATTAAATTAAACATAAATTTATTAGATTTTTTTGCTTTTTTAATTACATATTTTAATTAAATTATTTTTTTTTATTATAACATGTTTAAAAAAAACATTTTTTTTAGTTTTTTTTTA
>CAMTIW010000163.1 GCA_947072665.1 uncultured Fusobacteriaceae bacterium
TTTTAGGACATAATCATTTTTCATTACTCTAAGACATTATCATTTTTTATTCACATTTTTAATAATATTAAATAAAAAGTAGTTGACAAACTTAAATTAATAGTATATTATAAATAAAATTAAATAAACATCAAGAGAGATTGAGGGGCCGGCCCGATGAAATCTCAGCAACCTACCAAGTGTGTGGTGCTAATTCCTGTTAGATGTGAAAAGTAGCTTAATAAGCAAACTCTTTTATCTAAATAATGGGATAAAAGAGTTTTTTTATTTACTTAAAATTAGGGGGGCGTTATGATAATTATTAGAAATTTAGATAAAAGATATAATAATTTATTTCATGCAGTTAAAAATATTGATTTAAAGATTGAAAAAGGAGATATTTTTGGAATTATTGGTTTGAGTGGAGCAGGAAAATCTTCCCTTATAAAAATGATAAATAAATTAGAATCTCCAACCAGTGGAGAAATAATAATAAATGGCGAGGATATTTTAAAAATTAATAATAAAAAACTATTGGAAAAAAGAAAGAAGATTGGAATGATATTTCAACATTTTAATCTCTTATCTTCAAGAACAGTAAAAGGAAATATTGCTTTTGCATTGGAAATTTGTGGGTGGGGAAAAAAAGAGATTGAGGAAAGAGTAAATGAACTTTTAAAACTTGTAGAGTTAGAAGATAAAAAAGAAAACTACCCTTCTCAATTAAGTGGAGGTCAGAAGCAAAGAGTCGCAATTGCAAGAGCTCTAGCAAATAATCCAGATATTTTATTATCTGATGAAGCCACTTCTGCACTAGATCCAAAAACAACAAAATCCATATTAAATTTAATAAGAGATATACAAAAGAAATTAGGGTTAACAGTAGTATTAATAACACATCAAATGGAAGTTATACGTGATATATGTAATCGTGTTGCAGTTATGTCTAATGGAGAAATAATAGAATCAGGTTTAGTTCATGAAATTTTTTTACAACCTAAAAATCAGATAACAAGAGAACTAATCTCTTATCTTCCTATGGAAGAAGAAAAAGAAATAGAATTTCAAAAAATAAAAGGTAGAAAAATAATAAAACTTAGCTTTATAGGAGATGTAGCAAACAAACCAATAATTTCTGATGTGATAAAAAAATATGATATAGATATCAATATAATTTCAGGAAGTATAGATGCGCTTACAACCATGAGAATAGGACATCTAGTAGTTGAATTGAATGGAGATGAAAAACTTCAAAAACGAGCTATTAACGCCTTTGAAGAAGTGAGGATAAAAGTTGAGGTGATTTATAATGGATAATTTTATTTTATTAGGAAAAGCATTGGGAGAAACTGTATACATGGTATTTTTTTCAACTGTTTTCTCTATTTTATTAGGAGCTCCTTTGGCCATTCTTTTGGTTATAAGTTCTGAAAATAATTTACGACCTAATATAAAATTAAATAATTTTTTAGGAATGGTAATAAATTGTTTTAGATCATTTCCTTTTATCATATTAATGATATTAATTTTTCCACTTTCCAGAATAATAGTTGGAACATCTATTGGGAGTACAGCAGCAATAGTTCCTCTTTCAATATCAGCGGCACCCTTTGTTGCAAGAATTATAGAAGGAGCTCTAAAAGAGGTGGATAAAGGCCTCATAGATGCAAGTTTAAGTATGGGTGCTTCTAATTTTTTTATAATTAGAAAAGTTTTAATCCCAGAAGCTATGCCCCAATTAATTAATGGTTTAATAATTATAATAATAAGTTTGATTGGATATTCAGCCATGGCAGGTGCTATAGGTGGTGGTGGGGTAGGAGACGTAGCTATAAGATATGGCTATTTAAGATTTAAAACAGATATTATGGTTTATTCAGTTCTTGTTATAATTGGATTAGTGCAGTTAATTCAAAGTTGTGGCAATTATTGTGTGAATAGAATAAAAAGAAAAAGGGGGTAGTTATTTATGAAAAAATTATTCATGGCTTTGTTATTTGGTATTACTTTAGTAGGGTGTGGCAGTTCTAAAAAAAGTGAAGCGTTAAAAATAGGCGTTTCCCCAATACCACATGCTGAAATTTTAAATTTTATAAAAGATGATTTAAAAGAAAATGGAGTAAATATAGAAATAATAGAATTTACTGATTATATAACTCCAAATATTGCTCTTGCTTCCAAGGAAATAGATGTTAATTTTTTTCAACATCTTCCATATCTTAAAACATTTTCTCAGGAAAAAAAATTAGATTTAGTAGGTTTAGATGGTATCTTTGTAGCTCCTATCGCTCTATATTCTAAAAAAATAAAAAATATAAATGAACTACCTTTAAATGCAACGATAGCTATACCAAATGACCCTACTAATGGGGGACGTGCTTTAATATTATTGCATAATGCAAAATTATTAACTTTAAAAGATATAAATAACTTATTAGCGACTGAAAATGATATAATTAGTAATCCTAATCAAATAAAAATAAAATCTTTAGATGCTGCACAATTACCCAGAATTTTAGATGATGTGGATGCTGCCATTATAAATGATACCTATGCTTTAGAATCCGGTTTAACATCAGCAAAGGATGGATTATTAGTTGAAGGTAAGGAGTCGCCTTACTCGAATATTTTAGCGGTTAGAAAAGGCGATGAAAAAAATGTAAAGGTTATTAAACTTATTGAGATTTTAAAAACAGAAAAAGTAAAAAAATTTATAAATGAAAAATATAAAGGAAGTATAATTCCAACATTTTAAAAATTATAAAATAAAAAAACCAAGGATTAACTTCCTTGGTTTTAATTTTCTATAGAAAAAGTTCTATTAATTTATGTGCTACGGCATCTTCATTATTAGTTCCGATAACTTCATTGTTAGGTAAAGCAACCTTAAGACTAGGATTATGGTTACCCATTAGAAATCCTTTATCTACAACTTCTAACATTTCAACATCATTCATTCCATCACCAAAAGCGATTGCTTCATTTAAAGAGATACCTTCAAGATTTAACATTTTTTTTATAGCTTGACCTTTAGAGACACCTTTATTCATTATTTCTAAGCAATCTTTCATGGAAAGAGTTATTGCAACTCTATCTCCCATTTTTTCTGATACATATTTATTTAAAATTGAAATTTTTTCTTCAGTTGGACCTATAAAGAAAAATTTAATTGTTTCTTTATTTTTTAATGCTTCAAAAGAAGGGATTACAGTTTGCATAAAACCTGAATCTTTGTGAAATGCAGCAGCTTCAGAAAGAGGTTTTTCAGAAATCCAAAAATCTTCCATATAGATGTTTTTATGTATTTCATTATCCATAGTTAAATTTATTAATTCTGTTGTTATATTTTTAGGAATATTAATTGAAAAGATTTCTTCATTATTTTCATTGTGTACTCTTGCACCATTGGAAGAGATTAAAAATGAATTTAAACCTAAAATATTTTTATATTCCAATGCATCCATATGATGTCTTCCAGTTGCTATATAAAATTTAATACCCTTTTCTACAACTTTTTTTATAGTTTCCTTTGTGAATTCAGAAATAGTATGGTTACTATTTAAAAGTGTTCCATCTAAATCACAAATTATTGCTTTATATCTTTTCATGACCCCTCCGTGTTTAACTTATGTGTATCTAATTCGTATTTCTATTATAGTATATCAAAAAATAGACTCAATTAAAAGATAAAAAATAAAAAAACAGTTCTACAATTTTATTATTTTAAAATTTAATAATAAATTTTAAAATAATATTTGACATTATTCTGTAATTATGGTATTATTATTCTTGTCTGACAGGACGGAATATAGCGCAGTCCGGTAGCGCACTTGCCTTGGGAGCAAGGGGCCGCAAGTTCGAATCTTGCTATTCCGACCATTTATTTTGGGCTGTCGCCAAGCGGTAAGGCATCAGACTTTGACTCTGACATGCGTTGGTT
>CAMTIW010000164.1 GCA_947072665.1 uncultured Fusobacteriaceae bacterium
ATATAATTCTATACTTTCCTAATATATAAAAAATTCTCCCTAAAAATAATTATTTAGGGAGAATTTTTTATATTGTGGTTCTTGTCACATCTTTTGTGCTTAATTTTTTTCTTATTGCTAAAAATTTATTTAAAACTTCTTCTGAACTATTAAGAAGTAATTCATCTGGAAAATTAAATTTATCTTTTATTTTTTCAATTTCAGTAAAAATACCAATCTCTCTAGAAAAATGAGAGTCACTAGAAAGAGTTAACCAACCACCATATTTTTTTACAAGTTCAGCTATTTTTTCACAATTAATTTTAGAACCTTTTCTTGAATTAATAAGAGAACCGTTATTAAGTTCTATAGCTACATTATGTTCTTTAGCACATTTAACTACATCTTCATACTCAATTGGGAACATTGGATTACCTAAATGAACTAAAACATCAACTTTTTGAGTTTTTATTAAATTTATTAGTGCACGAGTATTTCTTTTTATATCTAACGTATAACCATATTCAGGGACTGTATGAAAGCCACCAATAATAATATCCATAACCTCGTATACTCTTTGATTAATATCTATCTCACCGTTTTCTCCAACAATATTTACCTCTACTCCTTTTAATATTCTTAATTCTTCCATATATTTTGGAATTATACACATATTAGCAAGAGACCACCAATGCGGACTATCTGGAAGAGCAGGACCATGATTAGTTATAGCTATAACTTTCATTTCCTTTTTTTGTGCTGCAGCAATATTTTCTTCTAAAGTACTATAAGCATGTGGGTTTACGTTTGTATGAATATGTAAATCAATTTTATATTTCATTTTTTTACCTTCTTTTTTTATTTTTATTAAATTTTAAAATTAAATATTATAAAATACTCTTATTAATTCTTTTAAATTATCTATGTCCTTTGTTCCAGCTGTTTCTTTAACAGAATGCATGGCTAGCATTGGAATACCTAAATCTACACTGTTTATTTCAATATGGCTAGAAGAGATAGGACCTAAAGTTCCTCCCCCTTTCTCGTCTGAATTATTTACTGTTTCTTGATATTTTATATTATTTAATTTCGCTAAATTTTTTATAACAGAACTAGAAAATCCATCTGTTGAATAAGATTGATTAGCACTATGTTTTATAACAAAACCATTATTTAATTTTGGTTTATTTGTTATATCCATTTTTTCAGGCTTAGCTGGATGAACAGCATGAGCTCCATCCATAGAGATTAAAAAAGAAGAGTATAACATTTGAAAAAATTCCTCTCTGTTTTTATTAAGTGATAATGAGATTCTTTCCATTGTATTTAAAAGAAGGTTTGAGTCAGCACCTTGTTTAGTACGACTTCCTATTTCTTCGTTATCAAAACATGCAAGGATATTTATTCCTGTTTCTGAACTAGATTCTAGTAATCCATGTAACCCTGTAAACGTTGAAGCTAAATTATCTATTTTTCCAGTATTAATAAATTCATTATTTAATCCAAAAATAACTCCTGGAGTAGTATCATATAGGAATAACTCCATATCTATTATTTCATTTGGATCAATATTATTTTCATGTGCTACTAAATTTAAAAGTGTATCTTTTTTATTAAATTCATTATTAATTAAAGCTAGAATAGGCAATAAATCATTTTGACGGGTTAATTTTATTCCTTCATTTATTTCTCTATTTTGATGAATAGCAACATTTGGAATGACCATAATAGGACGTTTAATATCAACTAAAACACTTTTTGGAGAAAGTAAATCATCACTTTTTAAAAAGATTCTACCAGATACTGATAGTGGTCTATCTAACCATGTATTTAAAATAGGACCTCCATAAACTTCTGTATTTATTCTCAGATAACTTTCAGAATTGATTATTTCAGGATTAGTTTTAATTTTAAAGCCTGGATTATCTGTATGATTAGCAGTAATTTTAAAAAATAATTTGGAAATATTGTTAGGGATTGTAAATGCAATAAGTGTTGAATCATTTTTTTTAAAATAATATTTTTCATTTATATTTAGATTCCATTCTTCCTCTAATTTTAACTTTTTAAAATTTTCATTCTTAAGATTTTTTTCAAGTAAATTTACAGTTTGGTACACAGAAGTACTGTTATTTGTGAACTCTAAAAATTTATTTATCATACTAACCTCCAAGTTTTATTTTAATTTTTAAATCTAAGTTGTTCAAAATATTTTTTTGATAAATTCCCAAAAGATACTCCGACTAACCTGATATTATTAAAATTTTCTATTTCTCCAAATAAGTTTTCATAACCATTATTAAGCATAACCCTATCTGATGTAGGTCTATTAAAAGTATATGATCTTGTTATTGTCTTAAAATTATCAGTTTTTATTTTTAAAGTTATTGTTTTACAAAATAATTCCTCTTCTATAAGCCTTACATAAACTCTTTGGAATAATTCATCCAATTCTCTTTTTATATCCTCTTCACTATTTAAAGAGTACCTATATGTATTTTCATGCCCTATTGAATGTGTTTTTTTCTCAAATTCAACTTCACTATCATCTATTCCTCTTGTAAAATAGTATAGCATAGCTCCTCTTGAATCACCAAATTTTTTTACTAATTCATAGTGTGAATAAGTATAAATATCTTTTACTTTTTCTATAGATATTTTTTTTAAATTTTCACATAATTTTTTCCCCACACCTGGTATTATTTTTATAGGTTTCTCTTTTATATATTGAATAAATTCTATTTCATTATTAAATATAAATATTCCAAATGGTTTATTTATATCACTAGCTATTTTAGCAGTTAATTTGTTATACCCTATCCCTATGGAGCATGTAAGACCAGTTAATTTCTTTATTCTTTCTTGAAATAATCTTCCAAATTTTTCCTTTGTTTCATACTTACTAATAATTTCAGTGACATCTATAAACCCTTCGTCCAATGCTATAAATTCAACTTTTTTTGTTATTTTTTTCACTAAATTTTGTATCATTTCAGAGGTTTCATAATAAAGAACCTTATTCACTGGAACTGTTATTAAACCTGGACAGAGTTTTTTTGCTTCATAGACACTCATAGCAGATTTGATTCCAAATTTTCTAGCTTCATAACTAGCAGTGGTAACTACTCCTTCCCCAACTACAAGAGGTTTTCCTTTTAAACTAGGCTTTTGATTTATTTCAACAGAAGCATAAAAGGAGTCCATATCATAGTGTATGATCACTCTATTTTTCATAGCACCCCCATTCTATCTAAGGTCTTGATAATATTGACTTTTTAGATTTCTATATATTCTCTCAATTCTATAATATACCTCTTTTTCTTTCCTAGGTTACAAATAGGTTACAAAATTAACATAATAAATCTATTTCTTTTCTTAACTCTTCTGTATCTTTATGTCTATAAATTTCTTCTGTTGTTGAAAAATTAGAATGGATTATTAATTTTCATAATAAATAATACCCTTTTTTAATAATTTTTTCAATGATTAATTTTTTTAAATTGTTCAAATATCTTACTATTCTGTGAACTACAAAAAAAAAGATAAAGGAGGAAATAAATATCCTCCCCCATCTTTTGCGAGATACCTTCTAAATAATAAAATTATTTTAAAGGTAATTATACCTTACTCTTTTTTTTCTAGTATTGCAAGATAAATATTTTTAATTTTAATTTTTCCTTGACAAAGAAAGAGATAAATCTCAAACTTTAGCCTTTGGACTTTTTCAAGTATTTTTAAATACTAAATTTGACATTTAAAAAAACTTAAAGTATACTTTAAATATTCAAGTCCCCACTTGAATAAATATTTTTTTTTGAGAACAGAGCTTTTGGCATAGCTCTGTTCTCATAATTTTTTTAAAATATTTTTTAATTTTATTAATTAGTGAACTACCCACCACTTAAAATCTAATGATTTTTGAAGTTGGGGGCTTCGTAA
>CAMTIW010000165.1 GCA_947072665.1 uncultured Fusobacteriaceae bacterium
AAAACACGCGTTACAGCTACGCTACTTTGTGCGCTTGCTTGCACAGCTATCGTTTTCTTTATAATTAAGTATAGCCCCTATGATTTAGGGATTAAAGATTTTAGAAATAAAAGATTAAAAAAGATTAGAAATAAAAAATGATCCTCCAAAAGGGGGACCATTTTTTAAAAAAGGATGAAAGTCTTATGGAAGACAAGTTCATATTACCATAATAAAAAAATAAAGTACAGGGAAGCCACGGGAAACTACGGGAAATTACGGGAAACTGCGGGAAATGAAATTTTAAAAGTGCTTGAAAAGTCTAGACAGTGCAGGTTTGCTAGCAATATATTTTGTTGAAAATAAATTAAAAAAATAAAATTATTAAAATTATTAGATATAGACCATGAAATAATTTAAAGATAAAAAATAAGAAATAATATTTAAAAGATTAAGAAAATAAAAAATGCTTTCTAGTTAGACACTTTGTAACTATACTGTTAGTTCTATTGTTTTCTCTTATAGTTAAATAAATCCCTTTGTAATTTTAGAGATAAAAAGATAGAAAAATGAAATGAATTAGTGTAGAATATAAAGAGTCAAGACAAAAAATTGAAAGTAGAATAAACTAAGACAGATGCAGATTTGTAAAAGTATTTTGTATTAGAATAACGAAAAAGAATAGGTGAAAAAATGAAGAAAGCTATATTTTTAGATAGAGATGGAACAATAAATGTAGAAAAAGATTATCTTCATAAAATTGAAGATTTTGAGTTTGAAACAGGTGCACTAGAAGCTCTGAAAATATTTCAAGAGTTAGGATATATTGTAGTTGTTGTAACTAATCAATCAGGAATAGCTAGAGGTTATTATACAGAAACAGATTTAAAGAAATTAAATGATTATATGAGCATAAAAGTAAAAGAGTATGGAGGTAATATAGTTGAATGCTACTATTGCCCACATCATAGTGAAAAAGGATTGGAGCAATATAAAATTAAATGCAACTGCAGAAAACCTGAAGCAGGAATGTTAATAGATGCTATAGCTCGATATGATATAGATGTTGAAAAATCTTATATGGTAGGAGATAAAGTTTCAGATATTAAAGCTGGGGAAAAGGTGAAAGTTACTCCTATACTTGTAAAAACTGGTTATGGGAAGAAAACTTTAGAAAAAGAAAATATAACTTGTAAAGTATATGATAATCTTTTAGAATTTGCTAAAAGTATAATTTAATATTTAAATTTATAGTAAGAGATCATTGGAATAATGAAAGGGAAAATATGGAAAAATTATTTAAGGCTATAAAAAAATTTTTAAATGGAACGGAATCTTTAAAAAAAACAGATTCTAATATTGAAAGAAAAATTAATAGGGTTGAAGATATAAAATTTAATAAAATTGTTATGGATAGCAAAAAAATAGAGGAAAATGATGTTTTCTTTGCTATAAATAATGGGAATAATTATGTTGAAGAAGCTTTAGAAAAACAAGCTTCTTTGGTTTTTTGTGACAAAAAACAAAATATTGATAGTGATAGAATAATTTATGTAGAAAATACAGTAGAAGCCATGCAAAAAATAGCTAATCTTTATAGAAAAGAAGCTAATTTTAAAATTATTGGAATAACTGGAAGTAATGGAAAAACAACAACAAAAGATATTCTTTATTCTGTGTTATCTCAAAAATATAAAGTTGAAAAAACTCAAGGTAATTATAATAATCATATAGGTTTACCATTCACAATTTTAACTGCTAATGAAAATACCCAATATTTAATTTTGGAAATGGGGATGAGTAGTTTAGGTGAAATTGATTTACTATGCAAAGTAGCTGAACCTGATTATGGAATTATAACTAATATAGGATTATCTCACATGGAGATTCTTAAAACAAAAGAAAATGTTTTTAAGGCAAAAACAGAGATGTTAAAATATTTAGAAAAAGACAGAGTATTTTTACCTTCTGATGATGAATTTTTAATTAATGTTTCTGGAAATAAAATTGGGTTTAATTCTAATGTAAAATTAGATGAAAATTGTAAAAATTACGTAATAAATAATTTTGTTCAAGAGGAAAATAAAATAAGTTTTTCAATGGATGAAGAAAATTTTTCTACAAATTTAAATGGTGAATATAATGCTAATAATTGCGGGTTAGTAATAGCTTTAGCAAAAAAAATCGGTTTAAATCCAGAAGAGATTCAAATGGGTTTAAAAGAGTTGTGTATAACTCCCATGAGATTTCAAAAAGTCTATTGGAAAGATATTTTAGTAATAAACGATGCCTATAACGCTAGCCCTATATCTATGGAATTAGGTTTGAAATCTTTTGCACAGATATATAAAGAAAAATATAAAATAGCATTTATAGGTGACATGTTAGAGTTAGGAGAAAAGGAGATTCATTATCATGAAGATGCAATTAAGCAAGCTTTATCTTTTGGATTTCAAGAAATAATTCTATATGGAGAGAGAATGGAAAAATCTTTAGAAAATTTGGAAAAGTCAAATGTTGATGTTAGAAGAGTATCATTTTTTAGAGATAAAGAAGAGGTAAAAAAAATCATTTTATCAAAGAAAGAGTTAAAATTAGCACTATTTATAAAAGGTTCTAGGGGAATGAAGCTAGAAGATATATTAAAAGGAAATTAGGAGAGTATATGTTATTTTTATTAAGTCAAGAGTATCCAAGTCTACAAATTTTATCGTCAATTTCATTAAGGGTAGCGTTATCTTTTTTAATCTCATTTTTCTTTATATTAATATTTGGAAAACCATATATTAATTATTTAAAAAAAAAGAAATTTGGAGAAAGTATAAGAGAAGATGGACCACAATCACATTTTTCAAAGAAAGGAACTCCTACAATGGGAGGGGTTTTAATAGTTGCAAGTATGATAATCACAACTTTAATTACATCAAATATTCAGAATAATTACATTATTTTATTGTTATTAGTAACTCTACTTTTTGCGAGTATTGGATTTATTGATGACTATACTAAATTCACAGTAAATAAGAAAGGACTATCTGGTAAAAAGAAGCTTTTAGGACAGTTCTTAATAGCTATAATAGTATGGTCATTTATAACATATTTTAAACCTGATGGAATGGCACATTACGATTACGCAATTTTAAACCCTTTACAAAAAGGAAGTTTCATATATGTAGGAGCCTTAGGGACTTTTATATTTATAGCTTTAATACTCATGGGAGCTTCTAATGCAGTAAATATTACAGATGGATTAGATGGATTAGCAACTATGCCAGTTGTAATTTCAGGATTTGTATTTTTAGTTATAGCATACTTTACAGGTCATATAGTTTTAAGTGACCATTTAAATATATCTTATGCTGTAGGCATAGGAGAAATAACTGTATTTTTAGCAGCTATGTGTGGAGCAGGACTTGGGTTTTTATGGTATAATTTTTATCCGGCTCAAATATTTATGGGGGATACAGGCTCTTTAACTTTAGGTGGAATATTAGGAACTGTTTCTATATTATTAAAACAAGAGTTACTACTTCCAATAGTAGGTATAATATTTGTAATAGAGGCATTGTCAGTAATAATTCAAGTATTTTCTTTTAAAGTTTTAGGAAGAAGAGTATTTAAAATGGCTCCAATTCACCATCACTATGAGTTGTTAGGAAAACATGAAGCAAAAGTAACAATGAGATTTTGGATTATAAGTTTAATGTTTGGAACATTAGCTCTTGCCATAGTTAGATTAAGAGGGGTATAAAGAGTTATAAAG
>CAMTIW010000166.1 GCA_947072665.1 uncultured Fusobacteriaceae bacterium
TATTATTCCTTTGTTTCTATCATTTACTATCATTTCACCATTAAAAACATTCTCTTTTACTTTTCCTTTTCTATTTCCTGATTTATACGTATAATCAAATTGGACTATCTCTCCATTTTCTACATTTAATATAGAAACTCCATCCATAAGTAAAACTTTTCCTGTATATAGTTTTTTTGAAGTATCATAAATTTTATTTTCCTTTACCTCTATTTTATTCTCTTTTAAATTTAAAATTTTTTCTGCAACTATTACACTAGAAAAATTTATTATTAAGATAAAAAAAATAAACAACCTTTTCATGGTAGCGACACTCCTTTTTATACAATCTTCTCTTTAGGTATTAAAACCACAAATATTCAACTAAGAAACCTATCACTATACTAGATAATAAAGGCATTATAGCTCCTAGTAAAAAACCATATAAGATCCCTTTTTTGGATACACCATATTTTTTTTCTTTTTTTCCTATTTTTCTTTTAATAGACATAAAATATAGATAATTTCCAGCCATTCCTAAGGCTCCTTGTAGCCCCATATTTATAGCTCTTATTATACCTTCATTCATAGTTATATCAAAAGTATATTCCCATATGATTAGAAGAGCTCCTAAAGATGCTACACCTAATCCTAATATAAGGCTTTCTAAATACATTTTTCTATACCCTAACCATAAAGGACCTAAAAATAAAGCTGCAAAATTAAATTTATTTTTTTCATTTTCAAATCTTTTAATATAATACTCCTCTTTTTTTCCTATATAAGCAGTAATTTCATTTAAATTATTTTCTAAAAATTCTAAATTCTCTTTAGCGTGTATAATATTTTTCATTTCATCCCTCTTTTAATTTATTTTATTTTTATCAGTTAAATTTGTATTTGCATATCTCTTTTTTTATTATTTCTCCATTTTCTGAATACTCTATATCTGTTACTCCATCTTCAGCCATTATATATTGACCTTTTATTTTTCCACTTTTATAATACGTTTCTTCTATTCCTTCCCATTTTTCTAAAGATATGGTCTGCTTTAGTTGGCTTTTGAGTTTCTCTCTCTCATCATAGTACTTATCTATTAAATATTTTTTTTCTGTTATTGCTACTTTTTCTAGTTTTTTTTCTTTATTATAGTAATACTCCATTTTATCTAAAAATTTGCTTTTTTCATTATAACTTTCCCTTAAAAGAATTTTCCCCTCTTCTGAATATGTTTTTTTCTCTTTTACCTCTCCATCTCCAAAATAAAATATTTCCTCTTTTAGATTTTGATTTCCATAATATTCATAGCTACTTATTAAAATACTATTATCACTATATTTTTTTAATATCTTTAATTTTCCATCAAAATAATACTCAATATAGTCCCCTATATAATTACCACTTTTTAATGTATATTCCACCTCTTTCTTATCTGTTAGAAGAGGTGTTGCTTTTCCTCTTCCAATCCACTCTACTCGATTTTCATCTTCATAGTATTTTACTTGTTTGCCATTTGTAGTTTTATAAAGTCTATAGTAATCATAAGGTAATAGCACCGTATCATAAACCGCAGATGAAACTCTATCTAACATATAAATAGGTACAGCAAATGGTCCTACAGTCATCCCTAAAGCTATATATAGCGTTCCATGCGTTTCATTGCTTGATAAATTTACGTTAAAAGAAGGATATATTCCTATAAAACCCTCTTTTCTTTTTATCTTTGACGCAAAAGCCATAGTATATATAATTACAACTATTATAATACCTAATAATACCTTTCTTTTTTTCATCTTTCTCCTATTTACCATTTGCAAAAAGTTTAATTATATTTAGACTTTTCTAAAAAATTTAAATCGAAATCCACATTCTCTATTAGTTCTCCATCTAAATCATATGTTTGAGATGAAATTAAATTTTTGTTTTCATCATAAGTATTAAAAAATCCTATCCAATATGATTCTCCCATCTCTATTTTATACTTTCCTTCACGATGAATAACACCATTTTTATGATATGATTTGAAATCAAATGAATTATCCTTTTCATTATATTTCTCTTCCTCTAATAGAATACCATCTTCTCTTATCTCTTTACTTAAGTATATTCCACTTTTATTATATACACATTTTTCCTCTATATTTTTTTCTATATCATATTTATAATAAGTATCTATCCAATATGCTCTATCTTCACCTGAGTAATATCTTCCCTTTTCTTTTAATACTCCATCTTCATTAAATCTTTCATCTTCATATATATTATTCTCAATTAATTTTTTCTTTTCTCTTATTACTTCCTCTTTATTTTCATAATACTCTATACCTAATATTAAATAACCTGAAATAATTTTCGTTGAATAATCCTTTTGATTATATTCACAAATTGTTTCTTCCCATTGAGAAAAACTTTTTAAAATACCAGATTCATAATAATTTTTATCATAGGTCATATAGCACTTATTCTCTCTGATTTCATAATTTGAAATTGATTTAATTTTTCCACTTTCATAATACCACTGAGCTACTCCAACTCTTAAACCATTTTTATGATTTAATTTTATCGCTAGATTTCCATTTTTATGATAAATAAGTACTTCCCCAAAAGGTAAATTATCCCTGTATTGACAATCTGATTCTAAATTACCATTCTGAAAATAACTTATATATTTGCCACATCTGAACCCATCTTGAAAATCTATAATACATTCAAGCTGTCCATTCTCATAATAGCTTTTAAATTCACCATTTTCTTTTCCTTGTTTATAATGACTATGAGTTTTTAATTGAGAATTTTCATAATAATCTTTGTAATCTCCCTCTATCTCATTATTGATATAGCTACATACTTTTTTTAGAGAACCACTTGAATAAAAAGTCCATCCCATTCCTATGTATTCTCCATTGTAATTAGTCTCTCCAACTTCCATCAAGTTTCCATTTTCATAATATCCAATAACTTTTATAGAATTTTTTAGCCTATATAATTTTCTTTGGATTCTTCCAGACTCATAATATTCTACTCTCTCATTTTGTATTTCTAAAGATTTTAGATTTCCATCTTCATAATACTCATTTATTATCTCTTTCTCCCTAAAATATTTCTTCATTTTTAATAGTCCTGAATCATAAAAATATTTCGCTTCCCCTATTAAAATTCCATCTTTATAATCTTCCTCTTCTAAAAGTACTCCATCTTTACTATATAAAGTTCTTGTTCCGTTTTTTATAAATCTAAAATCTTCACTACAATACTCATTAAATGCTGGATTAATAACAAGAGTGTTATATCCTTTTTCTTCTACAACTCTTCTAGATAATAACTCATCTGTTCCATCTTCATAAATCTCTAAACTAATTATACTATTATCTCCTATATTGAATTGTATAATTTCATAAGAAGATTCATTATATATACTTTTTATCACTCCTATATCTTCATCTCTCCAATACTCTAAAGCATAATCACCATCTAAATAATATTGAATATATTGCTCCCCTTCACCCTCTTGAAAATTATCATAATCAATTTGTAAATATTCTGTATTCTCATCCTCTTCTAAAAAAAATACTATAAAATAGCCTGATTTATTTTCTAACTTATTATTTTGTATAAACATTTTTTTCATCTTAGTCCCCTTGAATTCCTAGTAATTTTTTATATTCATATATATTGTATACATTGCTATTCATATGTTAAATATATAATTATATCTGAATATAAAAAAAGGTAATAAGTACTTTTATATACTTATAACCTT
>CAMTIW010000167.1 GCA_947072665.1 uncultured Fusobacteriaceae bacterium
CTCTTTAGAAGCTTTCTTTGTTATTTTTTTTCCATCATTTTTAGTATATGAAATATTATAATGTTTTTCTAATTTAGAAATTTCAATTGATAATTCTTTTATCATTTTATATTCTTCAAGCCTTCTTTTAAGATCCTTTTCTCTATCATTTTTTTGCTCTGATTTTATAAGGTCTAAAGCTTTTATTTCTAATAGTTCAGAAGCTATTAAAATAAATTCAACTTTTAAAGTTAAATTGTTATTTTTCATTTTTTCAATAATCTCTATATAGTCATCTATTAAATTTATTATACTGATATCGGATAATTTAATTTTTTTTTTATCCACCAAATGTAGAAGTAAATCTAATGGTCCTTGAAAGTTTTCAAGATTAAGAATTATCTCCATAGTCAACTCCATTTTTTATATTTTTTAAATATTTACGCCAGTATGATACATCTTCCGCTATTTTACTTTTTAATTCTTCCATGGTTGAAAATCTCATCTCTGCTCTAACATGTTTAATAACTTGTAAATATATTTTTTTCCCATATATATCTTCTTCAAAATTTAATATATGCACTTCAATAGACTTTTCACCAGGTTTTAAAGTAGGATTTCTTCCAATATTTATAACTGCATCAAACTCTTTTCTATATCCCTCTATTTTTATTAGTCCCCCATAAATTCCATAGGGAAGATGTGCTTTATCTGTTCTTTCTAAATTAGCAGTGGGAAAACCCATCATCTTTCCAAATTTTTTTCCATGAATAACTTCACCTACAATCAAATACGGTTCACCTAAATAGCAATTTACTTTATGTAAATCTCCATTTGAAATAGTATTTCTAATAAGAGTTGAACTTATTACTTTTCCACCTATGGTTACTGGCTTCATTTCCTTAACTTTTATATTATATTGCAAACATAGTTCTTTCAAATCCATTACATTATATGCTCTGTTCTTTCCAAAACCAAAATTAAATCCAACAAAAACTTCTTTTGAGTCAATATATTCATGTAATATTTTTTTTACAAATTCTTCTCCTGAAAGTGATAAAAACTCTTGAGTAAAAGGCTGAAAAATAACATAGTCTACGCCTAATTTTTCAAAAAGGTAAGTTTTTTCTTCTATTGTATTAATTAATTTAGGGGCATTCGAGAAATTAATTACTTCTTTTGGATGATTAAAAAAAGTAAAAACAACAGAAACGCCCTTATTCTTTTTTGCTGCTTTTACTGCCTCTCTTATTAATTTTTTATGCCCTAGATGTACTCCATCAAAATTACCTATTGTCACATATGCTCTTTCTATTTTTTCTGAGTGATTAAATATATTATCTATTATTTTCATTTTTGTCAGTTTCTGCCGTCCCTTCTTCAGATTTTATGGTATTATAAAATTCTTCTAATCTTCTAAATCTATTCTTTATCCCCGATTTTGAAATCCCTATCATCTCTGAAATTTCTTGTAGGGAGCTCTCTGTATTTTTTAATCTAATTTCAGCAACTTCTCTTAGCACAGGACTAAGATTTTCTAATCCACACACATCCTCAATATAATTTATTATTTTTATCTGTTTATTTGCAGAATTCAAAGTTTTAGTTTCATTAGCAACTTCCCAATTCATCTCTCTTATAGTTTTATTTTTTAAGTCTTTCATCATTGTTGTTTCTTCAAATTTAAAAAATTCAACCATGGAGCCCATAATAACCATAATATCCATAATATCTTCTGAATTTCTTAAATAAACCAAATTTTTATTCTTTTTTAATGTTTTAAAAGCTTTTTTATCCAATGCTAAAAGAACATTGTACAATTCTTCACTGGAAACTTCAGAATCAATAAAAAAATCCATAGCATATTCTTTTTCTGGATCCTTAATATATCCTAAATATAAAAAATAGCCTCTTATTACTCCTCTTAAAATTTCTTCTGATGTAACAATCATACTAGAAGTTATTTTTTTTAATTCATAAATAAATTCTTTATAACCTTTTTGAAATTGAATTGTAACTATGTATACTTTATGCTCTCCAAATTTTTTACTAATTGAATATTTTATTATTATCTTAAGTTCGGTTATTTCTTGAAGTAAACCATAAAACCTACTAGCAAAAATTATATTTTCAAATTTAACTTCTATTTTATCTTTAAATATGCAATTTTTTGCCTCAATTACTGTTCTTACTTCACTAAGCATCTCTATTTTTGAGAGATTTTGAATTTTCATCACCTCTCTTTTTACCTTTTGGCTATAAGACACTCTTATTCACCCCTTTCTATATCATCATCTACTTTGTTTCAGACCAATTATCTCCAATAAAACCATTTACTTCTAATTTAATTCTTTTAAAATCAACTGCATTTTCCATTAATTCTTCTATTTTTTCTTTATAACTCAATACAGATTCCTCATTAACTTCAAAAATAAGTTCATCATGTACTTGTAATATTAATTTTATATCTTTTTTATCTTCTATAAACTTTGATATTATTATCATTGCTTTCTTTATTATCTCAGCAGCAGTTCCCTGAATTATTGTATTAACTGCCATTCTTTCACTTTGCATTCTAATGTTTCTATTTTTTGAATCCAATCCTTCAATTATTCTTTTTCTTCCAAAAAGTGTTCTTACAAAACCAACTTTTTCAGCTTCTTCAATCACTTCTCTCTCATAAATTTTTACCCCTGGATATTGTTCAAAATATCTATTTATATAATCAGAAGCATCTTTTTGTGATATCTTAAGTTCTTTTGCTAATCCAAAAGCTGTCTTTCCATATATCAAACTAAAATTAACAATTTTAGCAATAGTTCTTTGTTCTCTAGTTACCATTTCTTCAGAGCTTAAATTGAAAATTTTCCTAGCTGTCACTTCATGTAAATCTTGTTTTTCTTTATAAGCTAATACGAGATTAACATCTCCTGTCATTTCTGCTAAAACTCTAAGTTCTATTTGAGAATAATCTATTCCTAAAAGTTTCTTTCCACTATCGGCTACAAATCCTTCTCTAATTCTAATTCCTTCTTCAGATTTAACTGGAATATTCTGAAGATTAGGATTAGATGAAGATAATCTTCCTGTCATTGTTCCAATCTGATTAAAAGAACTATGTAATCTATCATTATTATCTACTAATTTAGGAAGTGGCTCCACATAAGTTTGAACTAACTTAGATAATTTTCTATGATCTAATAGAAGAGCTGCTATTTCAAATCCTTGTTCTCTAAGTGATTCTAAAACATCACCATCTGTTGAAGGACCAGTTTTATTCTTTTTGATTATAGGAAGTGATAAATTTAAAAATAAAACTTCTGCTAATTGTTTAGGTGAATTTATATTAAATTCCGTTCCAGCTATTTCGAATATATTCTTTCTTATTCCTTCTAATTTCTCATTGAGTTCCATTGCAAACTTTGAAAAATATTCAGTATCTATTTTTATTCCATTTTTTTCCATTCTATATAATATTTTAATAAGTGGTATCTCTATTTTTTTCATAACAGAATATAAGCCATCTTTTTCTATCTGTTCAATAATTTCAAAAGACGAAGTATAGATAACTCTACTTCTGTTACACATAAATTCAGCATATATTTCAGGTTCTATGTCACTTGGATTAATTTTTTTAAATTGATCACCATAATTAGTTAAAATTATATCACAGTATTTTTGAGCAATATTTTCTATTTCATCTTTTGTACTAGAAGTAATCATGTGATCAGCTATTAATATATCTAGA
>CAMTIW010000168.1 GCA_947072665.1 uncultured Fusobacteriaceae bacterium
ATTGATATCATTATATTTTTTTATATATAGAAATAAAAAAAATGTGGGATAAAATCATGTAAATAACAAAAACAAAAAATAAAATAAAAAAAGTAAAAACAAAAAAAGTGTACTAGCAAAAGCATTAAAGGCTTGTTTTCTAGAAAAAAAGGTGCTATATTTAAAAATGTTTATTATAAAAAAATTTTAATGATGAATGTTTTGTAGTAGAAATAAACAGTAGATAAACGAATAAACAATATATCTGGTAAAAATAAAAAAGAAAATAAAAATAAAAAAAGGCAAGGAAATAAAAATGAAAGTAAAAGAAGTATTTTATTTATTGATTGTAATCTCTGAGGTACTGTACGCTAACAATCCTATAAAGGGTTTTCAAATGGACATTAATGCTGAAAAAAGAAGAGAAGAGCAGGAAAAAATTAGACAGTTACAATTAGAATCAAAGGAAGATAAAGGAAATGAATATCCATTACATGAAATTGATTCCCAAAGTAGTAATCAAGGATTAACAATAAATAAAATACTTGTTTTCGGAAACACAGTTATTTCTAAATCAGATATTAAAAATATAGGGAATAGCTATATAGGAAAACATGGTGGAGTTAACATAATAAATTTTTTAAAAGAGTTGGAAAATTTATATTTAAAAAAGGGATATATTGCAGCGAGAGTAAAAGTAGATATGCAGAAAACAGATTTTGAAAAAGGTATTATAGTATATAGAGTTTTTGAAGGAAAAATTGAAAAAATAACTTTTAAAAATCCAGAAATTTATGACAGACAAAGGATATTCTTTTCTTTTCCAAATAGTGTTGGAGATGTTGTAAATATAACAGATTTGGATCAAGGGATTGATAACTTAAATAGTATTTCTTCTAATAATGCTAAATTTGATCTTATTGCTGGAGAAGAGATTGGCGGAACGATAATAGAAGTAGATAATCAAAAGAGAAAAAGAATATCAGGAAACTTTAACTATAATAACCTAGGACAGAGAGCCACAGGTACAGAAAGAGCAAAAATATCTCTTACTGTTGATGATTTTTTAGGATTTAATGATTCGTTAACAGCAGGATATCAAAGAAAATTAGGTGTTGAAAGAGGGGAAAAGTATAATGAAAACTTATTTTTTTCTTATAGATTACCATTTAAATATTGGGAATTTTTAATAAGTAGAGATGAGTCTGAATATATAAGTAAAATAAAAGCTTTTAATACAAAATATAAGTCTATAGGGATTTCAAGAAATGTAAATATAGGAGCAAGAAGAATAATCCATAGAGATAATGAAAGTAAAACTGATGCAGGTTTAACACTGATAAATAAAAATATAAAAAACTATATAGAAGATATAAAACTCGAAACAGGGTCAAGAAAACTATCCATTCTAAAATTCGATTTAAATAATCAAAGAAAATTTTTAACAGGTATTTTATATTCAAACTTAGCATATTATGAAGGTATTGATAGATTAGGAGCTGAGAGTGACAAGGGAAAAGATGAAGATATCCCAAAAGCACAGTTTCAAAAATATACAACAGATATAAATTGGTATAAACCATTTAGAATAAAGGAACAAGAGTTCGCTTATAGACTAGGGGTTAGTGGTCAATATTCTGATGATATATTATATTCATCTGAGAAAATTGGAATAGGTGATGACACAACTGTAAGAGGATTTAAAGATAATTCTATTATGGGAGATAAAGGATTTTATGTTAGAAATGAGTTTAGTTATAAATATAAAATCTTTGAGCCATTTATTGCCTATGATATAGGAAAAGTAAAAAATGTATATAAAAGTGAGTTTTGCTCAGGAAGTAGTGAAGAAATGAGTGGAGCTTCTATAGGATTAAGAGCTTATTATAAAGATTTTATAGGAAGTATAACTTATTCAAAACCACTTATTGCACCGAACTATATAGAGAAAAATCCACAGGAAGTATATATAAGTTTAAGCTATTCTTTTTAAAAAAATTAATTGTTATTTCTTATAGTGGGAAAGGAGAAAAAATTATTATGAAAAATCAAGACCTTAGAAAATATGTTTTACTTATGTATATTTTAATTTCAAATTTTCAAGGTTCTGCGTATGGAGCTAATATAATTGTAGATAACACTAAAAATTCGAATCTTCAAGTGGATAAAACACCTAATGGAATAGATTTGGTAAATATTAATGCTCCAAATCAAAAAGGAGTATCTCATAATGTTTTTAAGGATTTTAATGTTGATAAAAAGGGAATTATTCTTAATAATGGAACTGAATTCACAAACTCTCAGCTTGGTGGATTAATATACGGGAATCAAAATTTACAAAAAGATAAAAAAACAGCAGCTCTAATTATTAATGAAATAAGTGGAGTAAATAAAAGTAAAATAGAAGGTTTTACAGAGATAGCAGGAAAAAAAGCTGACTATATTCTTTCGAATCCAAATGGAATTTATATTAATGGTGCAGGATTTATTAATACAGGCAGAGTAACTTTTACTACTGGAATACCTACTATGAATAAATTTGGAGATTTAAAAGGTTTCGATGTAAATAATGGAACAATAGTTATAGGAAGTTCAGGGGTTGATACAAGAAATATATCAATGTTTGATATTATTTCGAGAACATTAGACCTGCAAGGAGCTATTTACGGTGGAGAGAATATTAATATAATACTTGGAAGAAATGAGTATGACTATAAAACAGGAGAAGTATCGGTAAAAGTTGAAGATGGAGCTGAGAAACCAAAACTTTCTTTAGATGGAAAAGCTTTAGGATCACTTTATTCAGGAAGAATATTTTTAAGAAGTACAGAAAAAGGTGTTGGAGTAAATAGCGAAGGGGAGATGTTTGCTGATGCTAGAAGTCTGGAAATATTAGCTAATGGTAACGTAGCTTTAAAAAGTACAATAGCAAAAGATAAAGTAACAATTAAATCAGAAAATTTAACTGTAAATGAAAAAGTAATATCAGAAAAAGATATTAATATAGAGGGAAATGATATAGTTAACAATGGTAAAATTGCTTCAAATGAAGCTTTAAGTATATCTGGAAAAAAAATAGATAATAAAAATACAATCAATTCAAATGCCGTAGTAACAATTTTAGGAGATGAAGTTGTTAACGGAGGAACAATCACTTCAGACAAATCAATAAAAATAACAGGAAAAAAAGTAGAAAATAAAAATGAAATAGCCTCAAATGATGAAATAAAAATAGAAAGTGGTAAAGTAAGAAATACAGGAAAAATAAACTCTGTAAACTCTTTAAGTATATCTGGTAAAGAAATATTAAATGAGGGCGAATTAGCTTCCAATGAGACAGTTGAAGTAATAGGAAAGGAAATAAAGAATACAGGAAAGATAACATCTGTAAATGCATTAAATATAAAAGGTGAAAAAGTAGATAATGGAGATACAATAACCTCAAATGATGAAATAAAAATAGAAAGTAATAAAATAAATAACACAGGAAAAATAAACTCTGTAAACTCTTTAAGTATATCTGGTAAAGAAATATTAAATGAGGGCGAATTAGCTTCCAATGAGACAGTTGAAGTAATAGGAAAGGAAATAAAGAATACAGGAAAGATAACATCTGTAAATGCATTAAATATAAAAGGTGAAAAAGTAGATAATGGAGATACAATAGCCTCAAATGATGAAATAAAAATAGAAAGCGATGAAATAAAAATAGAAAGCGATGAAATAAAAA
>CAMTIW010000169.1 GCA_947072665.1 uncultured Fusobacteriaceae bacterium
AAAGTCACATTGAAAGCATTTTTAGAGTGATAATGAATATAAAATGATGAAGATTCAGGAGGTATTATTAATTCTTCATAAAATTTAGAATATAACTCATAAAACTTTTTATAAAAAGTATATTTTTTTTCTTTAGATAACCTTTGGATCTCCTCTAAACTAGATTTATCAACGATGATTCCCCTTGACCTACTTTCTTCTAAAAAGCAATTAAGAAGTTTTTCCATAATTTTCTCCCCCTTTTAAATTTTATAAACTTAAAATATTTAATTATCTTGTAATAAAGAGCCTTTTTTTAGATTTAAAATAACTTCTATTTTTGAAATTACTGCAATATTTTGTTTATCAACATGGTGGTACATAAGTTGCCTTGAAGCCATTCCTAAATCTTCTGATAACTTTTTAATACTAATTCCTTTTTTTATACATTCAATTTTTATATGCTGTTTTAGTGTCATAGGAACTCCTTTAACATTTTTAGTTACACTTATAACTGTCACTACTTACATAAAGAAGTCTAACAGAAAAACTTCTTTATGTAAACAGTTATTTTAAAAAAAATTCTCTAAGTAAGTAAAAAAAAGTATAATATGGTATTATTTATAGTAAAAAGTAACGGTGAATTGGGAGGGGAAATGAGCATTAATGAAACTAGTGATATTCCTGAAGTATCTAGAAAAGAACTAGGCGATTATATAGAAAAAATAAGAAAAGAAAATTCTTTTGGATTTAATCAGTTATCGATAAAAAGTGGATTGAATGCAAGAACTTTAAATGAAATTTTAAATGGAAACAGTAAAAGAACAAATCCATATCACTTACAGAAATTGGGACTAGCCTTAAGAATTGACTATAAAGAGTTATATAAAATAGTAGGATATTTATTTGAAGAGGATTTTGAGGAAAATGATAAGTTAAAATTAGAATTGAGTAGTTGTCAAAACAGATGTAAGGAGCTTGAAAAAGAGCTTAGAAGTGCAACTAAAACCCATAATAATATTAATCATGGGAATCAAGCAATCGGCATTAATTCTCAAATAACAATTGAAAATAATCATAAAAAAAATAGTGAATTAGATTTTTCAGGGATTCCAGAAGATAGAATAGAAGAATTAAAAAGATATATGGAATTTTTAAAAATGAAATAATAGGAAATGAGAGTGGACTCTCAAACTCTCCAGTTTCGTATTAAAAATTTTAGACAAGCTAAAAAGTTTTTAAACGATATATTATAAAAATAGAAGAGGTTCTCACGTTGAGAACCTCTTTTTGATTACTAAAAAATTAAAACCATTTTTTTATATCCTTTGTTTGTACTTTTTCATCAAGTTTACTTAATTTATATTCGTAAAAATCTTTATATTGATTTTGTATAATTAAATACATTTCTTGATAAATTTTTTTATAAAACTTTTCGCTATTTTTCACTTCTTTTTCTATCCTATCAAGATTTCTCTTATTAACTGATGATGAGAAATACCCTTCCCAAAAAGAATATACTTCAAGATGATAAATATCACTTTCAGACTGTTTTTTAAATAAGGTACTAAAGCTAAAAGTATGAGCTTCTATAATTTGGTTAGAATCCCATAATTCATGACGTGAATAAGATTTTAAATCAGAATCATAGTTAAATTTTTCTTTTAAAATTTTAGTTAAAACATTTACTTCAAGTTCAAATGAATGGTCTAGATTATAGGCAATTATTAAAAGTGTTGCTAATTTTAAAAAGAATTTTTCCAGTGTTTCCTCTTTGATATCAATTACAAAATAATAATCTTTTATATCGTAAAAATGAGATAAAATTATTTTCATATCTTAACTTCCAAACTTTATATTTTTATTAGTAGTTTTCTTTATCTCTTGCATTTGGTTATAAGAATCAGTATCTAATTTTTTTAAGATAACCTCTAGTGTTTTTTCTTGAGAACTATTTACTGTATTTTTATTAGATTCAACACTAGCCATTAATTTTACAACAGTTTCTAAAAGTTGTCTGATTTCTAATAATGTAGTATTTTGAGCCCCAAGTATATTGTTAGTTATTTGTAGAACCTCTAGCGCTCCTTTTGATGACTTAGAAGCTTCTAATAAAGAATTAAGGTTGTGAGTGTCATTGTTTAGTTTAGCTGAATACCCTGCTTGTGTAACAGCATCATAAAGCATGTAATTAGTTTGATCTTTTGCTCTAGTAACTTGTCTATTCATAGCTCTTAAAGACTCTTCATTAAACCCAGTTATTTCTTCAAAAGCTTCAGGATTTTCTTTATATATTTTTCTATACTCGTCTACTAATCTTTTCTGGTTATTTATAATAGACATAGAACTATCTTTAGTATTTTCTATTTGCTTTAAAAATGAATTAATTTTACTTATATTCCCGTCTGAAATACCCTCCCCTAAATTTTTTAAATTTTGAATTTCATACTGTAACGATTGGTATTGATTTTCTAAAGACTTAGCTTGTCTGATTCCATCTTCAACCATTTTTAAATCCATTTGTGTTTGAGTTGATGCAATTTTAGTTGTTGTTTTTAAAAGTTGTGTCATTCCACTTACAGACACTGTTTTAGAAAGTGCGAAACTAAATACCGTAATAAACAAGATACTTGCTAACTTTTTCATTCTTTTACTCCTTATTAGATTTTTTTAAACAAATTTATCTAAAAATATGTTTCTACTTAATAAATCAAATAAGATGAAATAAAAAGAAAAATTATATGAAATATTTCTCTTTATTTTTATATAAATGAAGCATTGAGTATAAACACAAATTTTTTAAGAGTTACGGAGTGCACGTCTACAAGTGTCTCTCTTTGCTCCGCAAATTTGAGACACTTAGTCGTGGCAATTGTTCCCTTGCATTCCTGACCTTCGGTGTCTTCGACAAAAGAAAAAAGAGGTAAAAATAATGGCTAATTATTATTTAGATATAAAAAATGGGAATGTAGGCTCTGGTGGACCACATAGCGATTACATTTTAGGACAAGGTAAATATGAGTATAAGAAAGATGAGGTAGCTCATACAGGAGATAACCTACCTCAATGGGCAAAAGATTCTACAGAATTTTTTAAACTTGCTGATGAGAACGAAAGGGGAGGAAGTGAAAATAATATCTGTAAAGGAAGATCATATAGAGAAATAGTTATTTCATTACCTCACGAATTAAGTTTAGAGCAGAATAAAGAGCTAGTAGACGACTTTATAAAGAAGGAATTAGGAGAAAAATATTACTATTCTTTTTCTCTTCATGACAAAGAAAGTAACTATAAAGGAGAGGTTCAAAATATTCATGCTCATATAATGTTTTCTCAAAGAGAAATTGATGGAATAGAAAGAAGTTCAGATAAGTTTTTTAAACAAGCAAACTCAAAAAATCCTGAAAGAGGAGGGTGCAGAAAAAATAATGAATGGAATCATAAAGAGAAGCTAAAAGAGTTAAGAAAAGATTGGGAAGTTATTCAGAATAAGCATTTAGAAAAAGCGGGAATTGAAATAACTGTATCATGTGAAACATTAGAAAAACAAAAAGAAATAGCTATTCAAAAAGGAGATGAAAGTTTAGCTAAAACATTAGAAAGAGACCCTATAAATTGTGCAGGATATATATTACAAAAGATTAAAGAGGGAACTAGTCTTAGT
>CAMTIW010000170.1 GCA_947072665.1 uncultured Fusobacteriaceae bacterium
ATTTAACAACGGCATTCCATGAGCACAAGCATTTCTAATTTCAACTAAAAATATTAACCAAGATTTTAAAATATAAATATCTTTCCGGTAATAATATTCTTTTGAAAAATCTTTCATATCATTTCTTGTCAGGTTAGAATAAAACTTAGAAAGTTGACCAAAGGATAATAATTCTATTATTTTGTATAATGGTGGATCATCATCATAATTATCAAAATGTTTTTCTATTGTACGAGATTTTTGTGTTTTTATTTCTTGCAATATTTTTTTTATAAAATTACCGTGATAAAATTTATTTAAAAAATTATTACAATCTAGATATCCATGATTTCCATATTTTATTAAATGAAAATATGCTAATTCTGTTTTTAATTTAGTTTCAATAATATTTAGCCCTAAAAATATAATATTTCTAATTTCAGTATCTAAATAATATACTTTTACAAGTTCTTCAAAATTTTCAGTAGATGAATCTAATAAGTTTCGATAAGAAAATAATTTTTGATAGTTATTTCGTCTTAAAAATAAAGAACAATCAGCTTCGTTATGAATAGTTATTTTTTTACTTTTAATTTTGCTGATTTGGTCACTTATTGTTAAAGGTGGCTTCGACATTCTCATTATTGCTTCTCCTGATGATTTAAGAAAAAACCCCCTACTTAAGTAGAGGGTGCATATAATTTAATTATTTAGTATGGAACGTTTTTCGCCCTCTTTTATTTGAGGAGCTCTCCCATCTCTGTTAACACTATATTATAACATTTTTACTCTTTTGTCAATTTGTTTTTAATTAATTTAAATATTTTTTTTAAAAATTCACAATCCTTTTTTTCTTTTTGTGCATTTTTTTCTGCAACTGTATATTTCACTTCACAGAGAGCAAAAATAAAAAATTTGATTCAGTCCTTTTGTATTTATAAAAATTTAGGGATTTTAATAATAAAAGATGTTCCTTTGTTAAGTTCAGAATTAATAGTTATTGTACCTTTAAATTTATCCACTGCTTCTTTAACAATGGAAAGTCCTAATCCTGATCCTGAAAGGTTAGTGGTTCTACATTCATCAACCCGATAAAATCGTTCAAATATTTTATCTATTTTTTCTTTGGGAATTCCTATTCCGTTATCTTCAATAATAAATATATAATTTTCATAAGTTTCTTCTAATAATATATTTATTGTGGGGTAGTTAGAATTATTATAAATAATTCCATTTTCAATAATATTTTTTAAAATTAAAGTAAGTTTATCAAAATCAGTTTTTAAAATGTTTTCATTATGAATTAATTCTATATTGAAATTTAACTTAACATTTTTTCTTTTTATTAAGTTATTTAAACTTTCAAATAAAAATTTTTTTATTGATTCTATATTAATATCTTCATAGTTCATAATATTGCTACTTTCCAATTTTGACATATTTAAAAAATCACCGATAATATTTTCAAATTTTTCAACATTATTATTAATTGTGGCAAGAAAAGTGTTTCTTAAGTTTAAAGGAGCATCTTCTAAAGCAATTAAGTAACCTTTAATATTAGTAAGTGGAGTTTTTAGTTCATGACTTACATTACTTATAAATTTTTTTTGAATATCTGTTAATTCTTGAGTTAAAGATATATCTTTAATTGTTAGTAAGTAATAATTATCTTCCTTAAGATATTTAATTGTTATTAAAAAATGTTTTTTTAAACCATTTAGAAAAATTTTTTCTTGTATCATACTATCTTTTTTATTTATTTTTTTTAGTATATTTAAAATTTCTATATTTTTTATTAAATCTAAACAATTATTAGATGTGGATTTCTGAAAAAGTAAATTCAAAACATTATTTTTTAAAATTATATTATAATTAGAATCCATTAAAACAATTGACATATTAACAGAATTTATAATAGTATTTAAAATTCTTTTTTCTACTGATAATTTTTTTATATTTTCAATGTTTTCTAATTGCCAAAGTTTTACAATTTTCCAAAGTTTATCTAACCATTCATTTTCTTTATTATCAAATTTTTCTAGTTGGGTATTAGATTCTAAAAAAATACGTACTTCGTCAATTTTTTTATAAAGTTCTCTTTTCAATATATTCTTGTAAAGTCTATATATACTAAAATTTAAGATTAAAAAAAATATAACTTGAAATAATAAAAGTTTATATAAATCTTCACTCAAGGTTTTGTAGCTTTGTGATACACGAAGAATATAGGTATGATTTAATCTATTTTTAAATTTTAATGCATAATAGCCCCTTTTTTCATTTTGGGTATCACTTTTTCTAATAATAAATGATTCATTGAAATTAATAGCTCCTTGAACTTCTTGTCTGTTTAAATGATTTTCCAATTTTTTATTTTGACTGTATAAGTCGGAATCATAAAGAACATCGCCATTTAAATTAATAACAGTAAATCTAGTTATTATTTTGCTAAAGGCCTTTTGAAAATTCTCCTCATTATAATTTTCAGCTATCTCTTTTGATAATATAGATTCTGCTCGTAGTGTATTTTTTAGTCTTTCCTCATAGAGATTTTTTAATGTTCTAGAGTTTACCATAATAAAAATCAGCTCTAAAGAAATTAAGACTAAAAAAGAAATTATTTCTTTTCTTCTAATCTGTAACCAACTCCTTTTATTGTTTTTATATATTTAGATAAAATAGGGATTTTTTCTCTTAATTTTGATATATATACGTCGACACTTCTGTCACCTAAAAAATAATCTATTCCCCAGACATAGTCTAAAAGTTTTTCTCTTGTTAGAATTAATCCTCTATTTTTTAAGAGTATTAAAAGAAGGTCATATTCTTTCTTAGAAAGTTCTATTTCTATTTCGTTATATTTAATAATTCGTGTTCTTTCATTTAAAATAAGATTTTCTAAGGTAAAGATATCAGTATTTTCTTTTATCGTGTTGTTTTTTTTAGGTTCGAGTAGAAGTTTAGCTCTTAAAATTAACTCTCTCGGATCAAATGGTTTTTTCATATAATCATTAGCTCCTAAGTTTAAACCCTCTAAAACATCTTCAATTTCAGTTTTAGCTGTAAGCATAATAATTTTTGGTTCTCCATATTCTTCAGGCATTGCAGAAACTATTTTTGTGAAGTTTTTACCATCTAAATGAGGTAGCATAAGATCTAAAATAATTAAATTATGTTTTTCTTTCTTTAATAATTTAATTCCTTCTAGCCCATCTTTTGCAACATCAACATAGTACCCTTCTCTAGTAAAAAAATATTTAATTAAAGTTTGTATTTCATTATCATCTTCTACTATTAAAATTTTCATAAAACTCCTTTTATTATATATGATTGATACTTTTTTTATTTGTTTTTTAATTAAGAATAGTTTATCATTTTAGATTTAATATGGCAAATATATATTTGGAAATTTTACACATAATAAAAAATCTGATTTAATTCAAAATCAGATTTAGTAAAATTGATATTAAATTAATTAATAGGAACAAAACCTTCTTTTTTTATAAAAATTTGACCTTCATCTGAAATAGCATAATCTATTAATTTTTTTATTTCAGGAGTAGTATTTTTATCTGCATACCAATAGACAGCTCTAGCAATAGGATATTTTTTTGAAGATACATTTTCAATGCTAGGTTGAATACTATCA
>CAMTIW010000171.1 GCA_947072665.1 uncultured Fusobacteriaceae bacterium
TATTAATAATTTAGAAAATAGTAATATGAAAATATTAACTGAAATAGCAAATATATCTGATTATTATATCCTTGGAATTTTAATAGGTAAATTTAGTGTTATAAGAGAGAAAAAAATAAAATTTACCATTGATCAAGATTCAATTTTATTTAAAGAACATGGAATAATTACTTCTTTAGATATAATTACTATTGTTTCAAATCTTTTAGAAAATGCTATTGAAGCATTGGAGAGAAGTAATTTAGAGAATAAAGAAATAGAGCTTTTATTATTGGAAGACGAATCCTCCATTCAAATTACAGTTTTTGATAATGGAAATAAAATTGAGCCAAGTATAAAAAATAGAATGTTTGAAAGATATATATCTTCTAAAGGAGAAAATAGAGGACTTGGATTAGGACTTGTAAAATCTAAAATGGAACTTTATAATGGTCAGTTTATTCTAGAAGAAATTGAGAAAGGAAAGTATTTTACAATTATTTTAAATAAGGAGCGACAAAAATGTATAGAGTATTAATTGTGGAAGATGATCCAATGGTTGCATCTATAAATAGTATTTTTTTAGAAAAATATGAGAATTTAGAAGTTATAAGTATAGCTAAAAATGAAAGGGAAGTATTTGAAAATATTGAAAAAAATAATATTGATTTAATTCTTTGCGATGTCTATTTAGGCGAAAGTAATGGGCTTGAAATTTTAAAAAAAATTAGAAATAAAGGTATATTATTAGATATTATATTTATTACAGCTTTAAATGAATCTAATAAAATAAAAGAAGCAGTGGCTTTTGGTGCGATAGATTTTCTTATTAAACCTTATAGCCAGGCTAGATTAGATATAGCTATTGGTAAATTTTTAAAAAAAAATGAGATATTATTAAAAAATACCATGATTCAAGAGGAATGTGATGAGTATTTTTCATCAGATTCTAACCATATGGAGTTTCCCAAAGGTATAAATGAGAAAACTTTAGAAAAAATAGAATTATTTTTAAATGAAAATAGGAAAAAATGGTGGAATGCGATTAATCTTTCTGAAGAATTAAATATAAGCACAGTAACTTTAAATAAATATTTAAAGTATTTAATTTCTATAAAAAAATTAACTGTTAATACATCCTACGGTGAAATAGGAAGACCAGCGAATTTTTATAAATATCAAAACTAAAAAACCACCAGACTAACTAGTGGTTTTTTAGTTATAAAAGCAAGGTTTAAAGTATGTAAGATATTAATAAACTCAGTGTAACTATTGAAAAAATTGTTCCTAGTATTGCAGAACTGGAACTTTCAACTTCAGAAACTCCATATTTTAATCCAAACATTGTAGATATTGTAGCTGTTGGCATAGCGCAAAGTAATAAAATTTCTTTTGCCATAACTCCTTTTAGATTAAATAAAATAATTAATCCACCCATTAAAATAGGTTGTAAAATATTTTTCATGAAAATATTGAAACAAACTTGTCTTGATAAAACAACTGTATAACTTGCCATGATCAGTCCCAAAGAGAATAATGAAACTCCTGATGTACTTTTTCCAATAAGTTCACATGAATGAGCAATTACTTTTGGCATTGTAATATGAAAAACTGAACAAAGCAAACCTAGTATTGGTGCTATAATTAATGGTTTTTTTATACAGTTAATTAAACTTGATTTTATTATTTCCATTGGACTTGCAGTGGCATTCTTAGATTCTAAAATGATTGTAGTTATCGGAATCATAAATAGACTTGTGATAATATTACCTATTGCTACAGATATTAATGCTTCTGGACCAATTAAAGATGTCAAAACAGGTATACCCATGAAAGCCATATTTGGAAAAGCACAAACCATTGAACCCTGAGCTGCTTTTCTTGAATCATATTTAAATATATGCTTTTGAATAATAAAAGCTATCACATATAATCCCATTAAAGCTAAAGCAAATGAAGATATTACTTTAATATCTAAAAGTGTTTTTGGGTTGGCTTTTGCACTACTAATAAATAGATGTAATGGAAAACTGAACATCATTACATAATCTGCAAACGCCTTTTTATATTCCTTTGAAACTATATTCTTTTTCCCAGAAAACCATCCTAAGGCGATTACAAAAAATACTGGTACAATAGAATTTAATATTGTATCTAACACATTAAAACCTCACTTATATTTTATTTTTTAACTAAGTCTGATATAGCTTTTGCCACTGTTACTGCTACTCTTGGATCAAATGGACTTGGAATTACATATTCAGTAGATAATTCTTCATCAGTTATAAGATTAGCTATTGCTTGAGATGTAGCAAATTTCATTTCTTCAGTTATTTTTTTAGCACCACTTTCTAATGCACCTTTAAATAGACCTGGGAAAGCTAGTACATTATTGATTTGGTTAGGATAATCTGATCTTCCAGTTCCAACTATTTTTGCTCCTGCATCCAATGCTTCTTCTGGCATTATTTCTGGAGTAGGGTTAGCCATTGCAAAAATTATAGCATCACTGTTCATTTCTTTAACCATTTCAGGCTTCAAAAGACCTGGTGCTGAAACTCCAACAAATATATCTGCTCCTTTTATAGCTTCTTTTAATCCACCTTTAATATTTTCTTTATTTGTAATTTCTGATAGTTCTTTTGTTAAGAAATTATATTCTCTATTTTTATCATCTCTGGCAATAATTCCATCAATATCAATGGCTAAGATATCAGCTACTCCTAATGTTCTAATCATTTTTATAATAGATGATCCAGCAGCTCCAGCACCACAAACAACTACTTTAGCTTTAGAAAAATCCTTTTTTAAAAGCTTGTATGAGTTTAAAATACCAGCTGTTACAACTATTGCTGTACCGTGTTGGTCATCGTGAAATACAGGAATATCTAATTCATCTCTCAATCTAGTTTCAATTTCTATACATCTAGGTGCAGAAATATCTTCTAAATTAATTCCACCAAAACTAGGTGCTAATATTTTACATGTTCTTATTATTTCTTCCGTATCTTGAGTATCTAGACATATTGGAAATGCATTAACCCCTGCAAATGCTTTGAATAAAATAGCTTTTCCTTCCATAACAGGTAAGGCAGCTTCTGGTCCTATGTTTCCAAGACCTAATACAGCAGAACCATCACTTATAATAGCAACCATATTTCCCTTTGAAGTATATTTATAAACATCAGCTTTATTTGCTGCTATTCTTCTACAAGGTTCAGCAACACCTGGAGAGTAAGCAAGACTTAACTCCTCTTTTGAAGTTACAGGTATTTTACTGATTACCTCAATTTTTCCCTTATTATTTTCGTGAAGTGCTAATGATTTTTCATAAACAGTTTCTTTTTTCATAATACATCTCCTTTAATAAAATTTTAAATTTATCTTTAGTTGAATAATAACATAAAAAAAAAATAAATAAAATTTAACAAAGATTTTAAACAATTAGTAAAGTTAATTAAGTTAGTAAATAAAAATTAGAAAAAAAAAAACTTTTTTCAATAAATGAAAAAAGTTTTTTTTTTTTATATATTTGGAAATTATAGAATTATATGCCGCCAAGTATTTACAATCAAAAATATTTTAAAATTAATTATTTTGATT
>CAMTIW010000172.1 GCA_947072665.1 uncultured Fusobacteriaceae bacterium
CAGATTCTTCTCAAATGAATGTAATTAGAAGAGTTTGTGGTTATCTTGCTCAACCAGATTCTAGACCATTTAATAAAGGTAGACAAAAAGAAGTAATTAATAGAGTTAAACATATGTAAAGGAGTAAAAAATGAATTATTCTGGTATTAAATACGCTGATATGATTAATGGAAGAGGGATAAGAGTTTCTCTCTTTGTAAGTGGCTGCACTCATAAGTGCAATGGCTGCTTTAATAAAGATACTTGGAATCCTGAATTCGGCAAATCCTTTTCTAAGGATACAGAACAAGAGATTTTAAGTTATTTTGAAAAATATAGAAGTAGTCTATCAGGTATATCTCTTCTTGGTGGTGACCCAACTTACCATGATAATTTAGAACCACTAACTAATTTTATAAAAAAATTTAAAATAATTTTTCCAGAGAAAGATATTTGGATTTGGTCTGGCTATAAATGGGAAGAAATAGTAGCAAATAACAATATTTTAGGATTAGTCTCTCAATGTGATATTCTTATTGATGGAAAATTTGATATAAAAGAAAAAAATCCAAATTTAAAATGGAAAGGAAGTAATAATCAAAGAGTTATTGATGTTCAAAAGACAATAAAGACTAAATCAATAGTTGAACTTTAAATATTAAAAGGAGAAAAAATGGAAATAAATACAGTTATTTTGCCAGTTATGACTAATGTTCTTACCATAATTGGAATACTAAATCCCTTTGGAAATGTACCTCTTTTCATGAGTATGACTCAAGGTCAAAAGCCTGAAGTTCGTAAAAGAATTTATAATACAATAATTTTTGTAGGATTTGGAATTCTTTTAGCCTTTATTCTTATAGGTAATTTCTTTATGAACTACCTTTTTAAAATAAATATGGACGAGCTTAGAATTGCTGGAGGTTTGATTTTAATTATTGTATCACTTAGAAATCTTCTTGGAATATCTTCAATAGGAGCCACTAAAAATAATGGGGAAATGACAATAGAAGAAGCTACAAAATTTGCAGTAACTCCCTTAACATTTCCTATTATGGTTGGTCCTGGTTCTATTTCTACAGTCCTTATTATTCGTCAAGAAGCAGGGATTATAGTTAGTTTAGGGGCTATCCTTATAGCATTTTTAATACTTAAATTTCTTTTTAGTATTTCAAAAATTTTAAATAAAATATTTGGAGAATTAGTTCTCTTTGTTCTTTCTAGAATAATGCAAATTTTTATAATGGCTGTTGGTGTAAAGTTAATTATTTTAGGAATAAAAGGAATTCTTTAATTTTTTTACTTTGATTAATTCATTAAAATCCCCCTTAAAGTCATCTAGATAACTTTAAGGGGGATTTTTAAATTTAAAAAAATAATGATTGTGAAGAGTTAAAAATTATAAATTATTGGAGAACTACCAAAAAGAAGGTGATTCTTTCTAGATTGAATCTCAACTTTTAAAAGTTCTAAAGCCATATGCGTTCCACTTCTTAACTCTCCTTCATTTTGAACCTCTGGAATATCAACATCACAATGCTTTTTTAAAAAAGAATAATTTTTCCATAACCAGTGACTAATAGAAGCAACATTTGTAGGTTTTCTTAATAGATTTAAGATTTCTATTCTAATATTTTCAATCTCTTCTGACGTTAACTCATCCTTTAAAGAAGCAAACTTATTCCCAATATCTCTAGCAAAAGTCTCATCTAATTCTTGACATAAAAATTTTAAAATATGCCACATTTCATAAATATCTTTATTCGATGAAATTTCTAAATTTTTAAGCCAAACAAAAGCAGTAAGACGTCTTCTCCAATCCCACCATTTAATAGGACTAGCTAAATCTTGAGCAGGAATTAAAAAATATCCATCATCTATAAGTCTAGCACCAAAAACTCCAGGTGGATTTCCAAGACGTTTTCCTTTTAGAGATGTTCTATAAACTCCACAAGTTGGACTTCCTTCCATAAAAATATAGGCATCAACATTAGAACGTTGCAATATACTTAAAGCTTCTTCACATCCATCTTTTACCATTTGAGAACGATTAATTCCCATTCTATCTTTTATTTTTGATTCTCCCTTCCAAAAATCAGAACCATTTCCTCCTGAAAGAGATATAGGATTTCTAGGAACACAAAGCCCACTCATAACTTCTGGACATATTGGAGCCCAAATAAATGAATTTTTTTCTCTCTTTAATTCTCCTAACATATCCCAACCTTTTCCATTATATCTGACTTTAGCCCCAAACATACAAGCTGAAATTCCAAAAATTATTTTTCTATCTATTTTATAGTCCATAAAAAAATCCCCCTATAGATATATTTTGTTAAATATCTTCTACAGAAGGAAACAAATAATTCCTTTATATTCTTAATTTTTAATATTAACTATTTTTATTTAATATTAATTTTCTTGTTTAATATCTATTTTATAATTATTTTTTAATTCGTCTAAAGATCCATCTACCTTCATTTTTAATATAATTGCATCTATCTTATGAACAAATTGTTCTGGTAAATTTTTAGAAAAAGCAATTCCTATTGAATCTTCTCTTAATATTTCTTTTTTATAAAGTATTGGTGTTTCTGCTATATGAATATCAGCTATTCCCCTATCTAAAATAGCATAATCTATCTCTTTTGAAAGAAGCTTTTGTATTACTACTTCTGTATCTATATCTTCTACTATCTCTATATTTTTTTTATTTTCTATAATATGTTTAAAATAAGTTCCTTTTGTTAATCCATAAATTATTTTATCTTCATTTATAAGTTTATTTTCTTCGTTCCCTAAAATTACTACCTGTGACTTCATATAGGGCTCTGAAAATTGTAAAGTTTTCTTTCTCTCATTTGTTATTGAAATCAGTCCAATTCCTATATCAAGTTTTCCTTCTTGAACCCCTGAAATAATTTGTAAAAATGAACTATCTATCATATCTATTTTTAAATTAGCTCTTTTTGCTATTTCTACTAATAAATCATGCTCAAAACCAGCAATTTCTCCATTTTCTCCCTCTTTAATTCCAAATGGATATATCTTATTTGGGTCAAGTCCAACTGTGTAGCTACTTTTTTCCGTTTTTCCCTTATTACATCCTCCAACAAATATAATTAGTAAAGCCATTAAAATAATTATTCTTTTCACTATTATGCATCTCCTTAATTCTCGTAGTATTTTAATATTTTAAGTTATAATTTATAATTAATTTTTTAATTTATAATTAATTTTTTTAGCTCTTCTATTTTTTGTTTTCAAATTATATAAATATTTTTTTTATATTTAATTTTTTTTATTATATTCGTTTATTACAGTTGTAATCATTAGCTAAACGGCAAGAATTATAGGTACCTTAACGAATTAAAATTATACTACAATTAAATTGAATTTACAAGGCAGAATAGTCTATTCCAGATAAAAAAATTAACTATTACTTTAATTGGAAATAAAAATAGGAGCAAATAATTGCTCCTATTTTTATTTCCAATATATTATTTTGCTGGTGTATAGACATCATGTAAAAGTC
>CAMTIW010000173.1 GCA_947072665.1 uncultured Fusobacteriaceae bacterium
TTTAAAAATTCGAATTTTTTTATCTTAAAAAATATGACTTTTACAATTGTCTATTCAAATCTTTACTACTCACCTAATGAATAAAGATATTCTACTTCTTTTTTAGTAAGTTCTCTATATTCTCCTGGCTTTAAATTTTCTATTCCTATTTTACCTATTTTTTCTCTAACTAATTTTTCAACACGATGCCCTACGGCTTCAAACATTCTTCTAATTTGACGATTTCTACCTTCTCTTATTGATATTTTTAAGATACTTTTATTTTGTGATCTTGAGATTATATTAACAAAAGCAGGAAGGGTGATTCCATCATCTAATTTTAGTCCATTTTGTAAATTCTCAATATTTTTATCTTCAACAAAACCTCTTATATTAGCTAAATAATCCTTATAAACTTCTGTTCTTGGATGTATAATCTTATTGAAAAGATCTCCATCATTTGTTAATATAAGAGCACCACCTGTTTCAAAATCCAATCTTCCTATAGGAAATATTCTTTCATCAGTTTCAATTAAATCTACAACAGTAGTTCTTCCTCTATCATCTTTAGAAGCGCTTATTACTTTAAGAGGTTTATTTAATAAAAAGTATACTTTTTTCTGACCTTTATCTCCTAGTTCTAACTTTCTTCCTCTTATTTCAATAATATCTTCATCGGATATTTTTTCTCCAGAGGTAGCTAAAACACCATTTACTCTAACGTGTTTGGCTTCTATTAATTTATCTATTTCTCTACGTGAAGCAACACCTTTTCCTGCTAAATATTTATTAATTCTCATCTTTTCCATTTTTACTTCCTTTCATTTCATAATAATTAGGTAATTCTTCCACTCTACTAATATCTAAATAAGCTAAAAAATTACTAGTTATTTCATAAAGATTAGGTCTTCCAGGAGTTTCTTTTCTTCCACAAACCCTTATAAATTTTTTTTCTTCTAAGGTTTGAATTATTCTATCTGTGGAAACTCCTCTTATAGCCTCTATTTCACTTTTGGTAACGGGTTGTTTATATGCTATTATGGAAACAGTTTCAAGAGCTGCTCCTGATAATTTTTTGGGTTTGGATTCTTGCTCATAAAAATTAGTAACAGCTTCTCCACAATGGGGGTTTGTTACAAAATAAACCATTTCATCACCAAAATCAATGTTAATTCCTGTATTTTTTCTATCTTCTTTAAGTTCGTTGAGGATATTGATAGTATCTAATAAACTTAAGGAGAAAGATTTGGAAATTTCTTTTATTTTTACTCCATCTCCACCTAAAAAAATAATGGCTTCGATGTTTTCTTTTAATCCCACAAGTATATCTCCTTTCTTAAATATAATTTTGTATAAATTCATGTGTGATGGATTTTAGTATTCCGTTTCTGATGAAACTAAAACTCTACTATATTTATCAAAATCTTGAAGTAATTTTTGAATTCCATTAATAACGCAATATAGGGGTTCTTCAGCTATAAAAACTTTTAAATTTAATGCTTCTTCAATTTTTTGGTCTAAACCTCTTACCAGTGCACCACCACCAGCTAAACAAATTCCATTTCTTTTTATATCAGAAGAAAGTTCTGGAAGAGTTTTTTCCAGAATGGATCTGATCTCTTCAATTATTAACGAAGCTAAATCTCCAAGAGCAGAAACTAATTCAGAAGATGTAATCACAATATTTTTAGGTAATCCATTTAAAATACTACGTCCACTAACTTCTATTGAATATTCTTCTTCTAGTTCGATAACGGCACCTACAGCTTGTTTTATTTCTTCAGCAGTATTTTCACCAATTAATAAATTATGCTTTTGTCTTACATACTCCACTATTGCCATGTCAAATCTATCTCCAGCAACTCTAAATGATGAAGCTTTAACTACTCCACCTAAAGAAATAACAGTTATTTCTGAAGTACCACCACCAATATCTACAATCATATGACCATTGGGGTCGAAAACATCTAAACCTAATCCAATTGCAGCAGCCATAGGTTCTTCTATTAAAAATGCTTCTCTAGCTCCTGCTTCTCTTGTAACTTCTATAACTGCTCTTTTTTCAACTTGTGTAACACCTGCAGGAACACAAATAATTACCCTTGGACTTGAAAAAAGTTTTTTAGAATGAACTTTTTTATAAAATTCACGTAACATTTTTTCTGTTATTTCATAATCAGCTATAACACCATTTTTAAGGGGTCTGATGGTTTCTAAAGCATTGGGTGTTTTACCAATCATTTTTTTTGCAGTTCCACCAACTTCAAAAATATCCTTAGTTTTAGTATTTATTGTTACAACAGAGGGTTCATTTAAAATAACACCCTTATTTTTCATACAAATAAGAGTATTGGATGTTCCTAAATCTATTCCTAAATCATCTGAAAAAATTCCTAAAAAACCTTTAAAATATTTATTCATCACATACACCTCTACAATTTTTCTTTATTTTTAAAACTTTATATATTGCAAATATCTTTTAAACCAATACCTATTTTATTTAAATCTTCTATATAATTACTTATTGGGAACCCCATGATAGAATAAAAATCACCTTCTATTTTTTCTATTAGAATTGCTCCTTTTCCCTGTATGCCATAGGCACCAGCTTTATCTAAGGATTCTTTTGTTCCTATATACCATTTTATAGTTTCATCTGTTAACTTTTTAAAAGTTACTAGACTGGTATTAGAGTTAAGTATCATGATATTTTTCTCTTTATTTAACATACAATAAGCAGTGATAACTTTATGAGTTTTTCCTGAAAGTTTTTTGAGCATAGAAATAGCTTCTTTTTCATCTTTTGGTTTTCCTAAAATTTCAGAATTCACTTCTACAACTGTGTCAGCAGCCAAAATATTTTTATTTGGATATTTATTAAGCATTATTTCTGCTTTTTTTCTTGCAATATCTTGAATTTGGTCAATTATATTAACCTTATCACTAGTTTCATCTATAGTGATATAATCTACGGTGATTTTAAATCCTGCATTTTCTAATATTTCTATTCTTCTTGGAGATTTTGAAGCAAGTATCATTTATTTCTCTCCCAAATAATGTATTTTATGTTTTTTAAAATCATCATTTTTTTTTCTTATTTTTTTTATTTTATTAGTGATATTTTTTATTTCTGGTTCTTGAATATCCGTACTAATTTCACTGGTTTCTGTTTTTTTTAGTTCTTCAGTATTGTTTAGATTATTAGATGGAATATTACTACTTTTTATTTCAAAAATATGAAATTCAGATTCAGATTCTTTTTCTTTTAGTAAAATTACTTGTTCTTGAATCATTTTTTCTTTATATTCTTCTATTTGCTCTAATTGTTTTATTTCATTTTTTTCAATGGCTTCTTTTATAGCAATTTTTTCTTTTACTTTTTCTTCTTTTTTTTCTAATAATTTACGTTTATTATATTCAATTTTTATATATTTATAACTTTTTATAAATATTCTATTTGTAATTATTATTCCCATGAATAAACAAACGAGAGAAGAAATAATTAAAGCTAGATAAAAAATATAAATAT
>CAMTIW010000174.1 GCA_947072665.1 uncultured Fusobacteriaceae bacterium
ATATAATTAAAGAATTTTCTTGTCTCTTACTAAAATAAATTTGATAATATTACCATGCCTCAACAAAAATATTATATGGATTTACTCCATTTGAAGTTAAATCATTTTGTACTTGTTTACAGAACTCTAAAGTTCCACATATATAATAAGCTTTAAAACCTAAAGGTAATGCTTGTTTACTAATTCTACCATTGGCATATTTAGAACTATATTCTCTTGTAATATAAATATCTGCTCTATTTATTTTAAAGTTAATGTCCTCATCCACAAGAAAAACTTCATCTTCATATTTAAAAGAAGAAACAAGAATACTTTCAGGGTTATCATTATGTGACATTAAATTAACCAAGGGAGCAACACCTACTCCACCACCAATACAACATATTTTATCATCGTGAAGATTTCGACCAAAAGTATGAGCATAAATTAAATCGCAGTTAATAGTGGCTCCGATTTCTAACTCGTGTAACTGTGATGAGACTAACCCCACTTTTTTTATAAAGAAAACCAAATCGTTTTCTTTAGTTTTTATACTAATAGAATATGCTCTTTTATCTTTCCCATTAACAGAAAGAATAGCAACACATCCGTGGACATCAATATTTTTGAATTCTTCTGATCTAAATTTAAATTTAAAAACTTCTTTTCCATATTGTTTTTTTTCATAAAGGGTAATTTTCATTTTGGTTTCTCCTTGTTAAAACTAAGATCTTTCTAAATTCTAACTTTAAGAGTTATAAAAGTCAATAGTTTTATTTTTTTGTTTGTTTAAAACCAGCTGGAGAATAAACATCATGTAAAAGACCATCTTTTATAGCAGAACGAATTTTAGTAACCCTAACAGTAGCACCAGCTTTTTCTATTTTTGAACCATCATACATTTCATTGATAACTTCATTTATATTTTTTCCAATAGTATAGTTAAGAACAGCATTATATTGTTCTTTGTTTGGAACTAGAGTTTCATCTTTTAAAAAATTTTTTCCTTTATATGCAAGATGTCTATATCTTGCTGTAGTAATAACATCATTTTTTAATTCAAATTGAACTGTTGCTTGATTTTCTCCTGAATCTAAAAAATTACCTCTGTATGTCCCATCTTTATATTGTGCAGAAAAAGAAATACTTCCCATTATAATAACTAAACCTAAAATTAATGATTTTTTCATAACTCACTCTCCCAATTAACTAATTTGTATTAATTTTACCTTATTTTAATTTGGAAGTCAAATATTTTCAATCTGTAAATATATAAATAATGAATGTAACTATTATTTTTAATAATTAAAATACTGAAAAAATAAAAAATATGTTAGAATAATACAAAAGACCAATTTGGAGGAAAAAGAATGAATATAGTTTTGATGTACCCAGAGACGCCATATAATATAGGAAATATTGGCAGATCATGTGTTTTAACAAATTCAACACTACATCTAGTGAGACCTTTTGTAGTTTCTCTTGATGAAAAAGCAGTAAAAAGATCAGGGTTAGATTATTGGCCCTTGGTAAAATTAAAAGTTTGGGAAAGTTATGAAGAGTTACTAGCAGCTTATCCCAATAGTAGTTTTTATTATGCCACAACAAAAACAAAAAGAAAGTATACAGATGTAAAATATGAAATGAATGATTTCATTGTATTTGGACCTGAATCTAAAGGAATATCAGCTGAAATTAGAGAGAAAAATGAAAAAACTTGTATAACAATACCTATGATAAAAATGGGACGCTCTCTTAATCTTTCCAATTCTTCTGTGATAATTTTATATGAAGCTTTAAGACAAAATAATTTTGATTTTGAAGTTTAGAATGAGAAATAGTATAAGAAAATTAAATTTTTCTTATACTATTTCTTTTTATTGTATTTATTTTCAAATCTTTAAGATACATATAAAAAATAGATGTTGAAATAATTCCTTTAAATACACTAGTTAAAGTAATACTAACCCAAATAGCATCTATTTGAATTATTTTCTCTAAAAAATATGCTATGGGAATTCTAAGACCTGTAAAAATTATACTTATATAGGAGGAAGTTTTAGGTTTGCCAATTCCACTAAATGCTCCACTAGTTAGGATTTCTATACACATAAAAATTTGAGAGATACCTAAAATTCTAAGATAACTTTCACCTAATAAAATTGTTTTTGCATCTTTTACAAAAAATTCTATTAAAAACCTAGGAAAAATCATAAATAATATTGTAGAAATAAATCCAATAAAGGTAGCTAAAATAATGCCTATTTTATAACCTTTTATAATTCTTGAATTTTTAAATGCTCCATAATTTTGACCGATAAAACTAGCAATGGCACCATAAAGACCATTTGCCGTCATATAAGAAAGGGATTCTATTTGAACACCTATTTTTTGAGCTGCAATTGCTTGGGGACCATATTTTGAAACCATTCTTCCTATAATAATAGAGAATATAGTAAATAGAACTCTTTGTATTCCAACGGGAAATCCAAGAATAGTTATTTCTTTAATCTTATTGTATTGAAATTGAAATATGGAATTTAATGAAAAATATTTTTTTGAAACTTTTATAAATAAATAAAAACTAATAGCTTGAGAGAAAATAGTAGCTAAAGCAGCACCAATAACTCCTAAATTAAATACAAATATAAAAAGTGGATCTAAAATAATATTTAAAATAACTCCAATGGCATTTATTTTAAAAGGAATTTTACTTTCACCAAAACTATTTAAAATTCTTACAAATAAAAAGTTATTAAATTGAAAAATCAATCCAATTCCTGCAATAATAAGATAATTTTCTGCATTTTTACTAACTAAAGAATCATTGATATCAAAAAAACCTATAAGTTGGCTTTTAAAAATAAGAATAAAAAGTATATACATAATGGAAAGAATAAAGTTAAGAAAAAAAGAATTAGAAATATAGCTTTCAGTTGTTAAGAAATCTTTTTTACCTATATTATGCGATACTTTAATCCCGCTTCCTGTTACCAATATAGAATTTAGTGCTTCACCAAAATATAAAAAAAAGGTAGCCGTTCCTATGGAAGCTACTGCAGAACTACCTATTTTCCCAATCCAAAGCATATCAACTAAACCATATGTCATTTGTAAAAAAGAGGATCCAATTATTGGAAGGGCAAGAGAAATTAAAATTTTAGTTATATTTCCTTTTGTTAAATCGTTTAAATTCATATGTGAGCTCCTTAAAAAATATTAAGCTCATAATACCATAAATATAGAATAGTTGTCTATATTTTAAGTGTATAAAAAACGTTTAAATTTTAATGTTAAAGACAAAAAAACAAGAGATAAGAATCGAATGTGAACATAATTAAATCAACAATTAAAATGATGGTTTTACAGTCATTTAAAAAAACTTATTTGATGTTATATTTAACTATACAAATAATTTAAAAAATGCTAATATAAATTTATATTTAGTGAATTTATTAAAATGAGGAGATGTTATTTATGGAAAACTTAAATTTTCATGATTTTGGAAAAAAAATGCGTTCATTATTAT
>CAMTIW010000175.1 GCA_947072665.1 uncultured Fusobacteriaceae bacterium
TTTCTTTCATTTCTTTTAAATCTATAAATAAATTATTTTTTATACTTTTAATAGAGGATTCTAGTCTATTATTTTCTTTTATATTGAATTCTTTATCACTTTCTAATTTTATAATTTCAGTTGATAGTCTATTTATTTTATCCTCTTTATCTTTATATTTTAAAAATAATTCTTGATAATTTTTTTCTAGATATTTCAATTTTTTTTCTAATTCTTCACTTATTACAAAACTTTCTCCTATTTTTATTTTCTCTAATTTTTCCAAATAATTTCCTAATTCATTTTCTAATTTTAATGTATCTTCCAATCCTCTATTTTTTTTACTCTCTGTTTGTGTAACTTCTTCTCTTAATTTTATAATTTCTTTTTTTAATTTTTTTAATTTTTTCTCAGCATCCATATCAAAATTTGCTTTATTAGGATGTTCTTTTGAGCCACAAACAGGACATGGTATCCCTTCTATAAGTTTACTAGAAAATATAGAAGCTCTATTTTCCTCTAACTTCTCTTCCAATTCTTTCTCTAATATTAGTTCCATATCCAGTTTCTTTTTTAATTCTTCTAGCTTCAAACTATTTTTAGGATTGTCATTTTTTAATTCACTTAATTCTTTTTCAATTTTTTTAGTCGTCAGAATATCTTGATTAAATACTAATATTCTTTTTCTTAATTCTTCTAATTCTTTTTCTGGGAGCTTTTCGTTCTCCTCTAATTCTTTCTTATTTTTCTTTTCTTCCAATGAAATATTTAATGATTTCAACTTATCTTCATATACTAATTTTATATTTTCATTCTCTAATAACTCATTATTTAAATTATTTATCTTATTCTTATATATATTTAACTTTTCTATTCTGGAAATATTATCTTTTAATTCTATTAATAATTCGCTTTTATAGTCTAATTCTTTTAATTTTCCTTTTATTTCTCCTTCTTTTGTTTCATTTAATAAAACTAATTTTTTAAATTTTTCCAGCTCTAAGTCTAAATAATTCTTTTTTTCTTTTAGTTCAGTTATTTGTCTTTCTATCCCCAATTGAGTAGTTAATTTTTCTCTTCTCTCTGATAAAATATTGCTAAACACTGAAACTTCTTTTAAGGTTTTAATCCCTTCTTCTAACTCCAATATATTTTTTTCTTCTAATTTCAACTCTTTAAATATTTCATCAAATATTTTTTTTTCATCTAAAAATTTTTTTAAATTTTCTAAATTTATATATAATTCATCAAATTTCATTCTATCTTGTTCTAATTTTTCTTTATTGTTTTTTAAATTTATTAAATTATTAGCAGTTTCATCTATCTCTTCTTCTGTTATTATTCCTTTTCCCAAGGCTCTATCTTTTAAACTTTTAATTTCATCTTCCCATTTTCTTTTTTCTTTCCTTACTTTATCTCTAAGTAAGTCCCCGTACTGCTCCAAAGAAAATATATTTTCTAGCATTTTAAGCTTATCTTGTCCTGTAAGTTTTAAAAATTCACTGAATTTCCCTTGTGGTAATATTACCGAACGAGTAAAATCATTTACTCCTATTCCAAAATCTTCAAGTATAATATTTTCTATCTCTTTTGTTTTATCTGCAATAATTTCGTTATTTTTTATAAGTTTAGGTGATAAAGTACTGAATGGATTTATTCCTTTGGCTCTTCTCATCCCTCTTTCTATTATATATATATCTTCTCCCAATGCAAATTCAAATTTTATCTTCATCACATTTGACTCTAAATTAAAAGACTCTTCTATCTTATCAATGGTACCCATCATTCTTGGGATTTTATTATAAATTGCATATATCATAGCATCTAAAATTGATGATTTACCACTTCCTGTTTCTCCGAAAATTCCAAACAGTCCAAATTCTGAAAGTTTCTCAAAATTTATAACCTGTTTCTCTTTAAAACTTTGTAATCCTTCTATCTCTAGTTTAATAGGTCTCATCTATATATCACTCTCCAACATCTTTAAAAAAAGCTCTTTAGTCTCTTTTGACGGTTCAACTCCGTCACTTTCACTGAAATATTCTATAAAATTTTCTAATATTGTTTTTTTACTATTAGTATCTTGAAATTCTAATTCTAAATTTCTAATATTAGTAAAAAGAGGTTTTATCTCCAATATATTTTTATTTCTTTTTATTTTTTTTATTTCTTCATTACTTAAATATACATCTGTTAAAATCTCTAAATATATCCATTCCTGATTAAGTTCTTTCTTTTCCGAAAGTAAAATAGCTTCTTCTGCTCCATTTACTCTATATTTTATTATGGGTTTATAATTTTCCAGTTCTATCTCTTTAAATTCATTATTAAAGTTTCCATTTAATGTCGCTATAAAAACTCTTTTATCGTATTTATTTTCATTAATTCTATATTCAATTGGAGAACCGCAATAATAAGCTCTTTTTTTGGTGAATTTCATAGGCCTATGAATATGACCCAGTGCAATATAGTCTACCTCAGGTAAGTCCTCTAAAGAAACTGCAAGAGACCCTCCTAATTCAATTGTTCTTTCATCTCCATCACCACTTGAGCCAGTTACAAAAATATGGGTCATAATTATATTTGGAATATTTTCTCTATTTTCTTCTATACCTTTTTTTAATATATCTCCTATTCTTTTAGAATAGTCAATTTCTGTAAAATCTTCATTTAAAGCTACTTCACTTGGGTAAGGAAGACAATATATAAATGCCTTCTTATTATTTATTTCAAGTTCTATCCCACCTTCTGTGCTTCTTTTGACTTGGAAATTTCCATACCTACCAACTTCTTTTTTTTCAAATGGAGTTTCATATATTATTATCCCAAATTCTTTAGCCAAAGAATTTGCAACAGATAACCTTTGAGGATTATCGTGATTTCCTGGAATAACAATAACTCCTCTTTTTCCATTTTTAGCTAGCATTTTCATAGCAGTGAAGAATAAATTTTCAGCTTCTGCAGAAGGATTGGAATTATCATATATATCTCCAGCTAACAATACCAAGTCAACCTCTTCATTATCAGCAATTACAACTAGTTTCTCTATAAACTTTCTTTGCTCTTCTATTCTTTTTTGTCCCTCTAATTTTTTTCCTAAATGCCAATCTGAACTATGTAATATTTTCATTTTAAATTCTCCCTAAGAAATTTATAATCTTTATATATCTATTTTATCATATTAGAATTATGAATTTTAGGTTTTTTATTTTTTATTATTTTCTTTATAGATTTATAATCATTTTAATGATATAATAATTAAAAAAAGGGGTGTGAACATTATGATTTCTAGTGACAAAAATTCAAATATTCAAAGGAAAATTTTACCTAATTTTTATGGCATTTTAGAAACTAAACATTATGTTTTCGGTAGAATAAGACTCAAGATAAATATATTAGAAAATGCTCCTGAAATTAAAGAATATTTGCTCAGCCAATTAAATAAAATTAATTTGATAAAAAAAGTTGAAATTAATACTATTACTGGAAGTATAACTATTAATT
>CAMTIW010000176.1 GCA_947072665.1 uncultured Fusobacteriaceae bacterium
ATACAATTCTATCTAAAAATTCTTCTTCTAAAAAAATTGAAGGATTAAGTTTTAATTATTCTCATGTTAGTGGTAAAAGTGAATGGTCTCATTGCTTAGTTGCATTACATGGGCATTCAAATGGTTTATCGTTACCTTTAGATTTTAAACCATATTTAAGTAGAGGCTACCCAACAAGTTTAAAAATTTGTTGGGTGGCTATTTTTTTTACTGGAATTTCAAAATATTTTAAAATTAAATTTTTCAAAAAAGAAAGTCTTACTCTCTTTTTTAAGTTCATTACCAAAAATATCATGTTTACAACACATATAATAGAAGTGTGTTTTTTTATGTGCTGAAATCCTGTCTAATCCATAAGCAGTTTTCCCTTCTCCGAATTTTCCTTCCACACAATTTCTATCGCAGATATCTTGATATTCTTCTTTTTTATTCACTATTAAATCTTTTTTTGGTCTTCCTAGAGCTGGACCAGTTATTTTTATATTATTTTCTTTACAAAATTTCAAGTTTTCACGGTTTCTATATAGTTTATCTACTAGTACTCTCTCTGGATAAAATCCATTTCTTTCTTTGTATCTTTTTACAATTGATATCAAATTTTTTCCTTCATTATAGGCATTAAAATCTAATGTTTCTATTCTTGCAAATCCATTAATAATACTAATTTCTACCTTTGCTCCAAATTCTGTTTTTGCTTTTGTTTTCCCTCTAGGGATTGGTCTTATATGAGGTTGAGCTATATTAACTATTCTATCTGATACACTATGAATTCTTTTTTCTATCATTTCTTTTTGTTGAATAAATACTTTTCTTAATATTTCTAAAGTTTCTTTCGATTTTTCACATAAATCAACTTTATATTTTTTTACCATATTTTCTATTGATTTAAAATTTCTTTCTATATAATTTAATTGTTTTTTTAATCCTTTTCTCAATGTATTTCCTGTTTTTCTTTTAGCTTTAGATAGTTTCAAAAAATCTTTTCTTGCTCTTTCTTTATATTTTCTTAGCTTTTTTCCATTCTTTGAATTATGAATTTCATCAATCATTTTTTCAGTTTTTTCTCTTGTTATATTTAATAACTTTAAGTCTTGAGGATATGATATGTCTTCTGGCACACATGTGGCATCCATCTATTGCTAAACTTCCACTATTGGCTTTTGCGAATACTTCTTCAGATTCATTAAAACAATCTTCTTCTTTTAAGCTTTTATTAGCTTTTTCTTCTATATCTAAACTTTCTATTAATACTATATCATTAATAGTTCCTAAAATATCATCTTCACTAAATATTTTTCTAAATTCAACCATACTTTGACTACTAAATGGACAACTAAAAGAATATTCTTTCATCCCTACAAAAATTGCAAATATGGATTTTCTTTTACTTGATTAACAGTTTCTTCATCTGAGCAATTTAAAATTTGTTTTATGATTAAACTTCCTAAAGCTATTCTTATGCTTTTAGCTCTATTTCCGTTATTTACAAATTTTTTAGAATAAATTTCTTCAGCTTCTCGCCAAGGAATTGAATTGGATAATTGCACCCATCTATTTTCTTTATCTAATTTTCCAAATGGGCAAATAAACTGATCTAATGTCAATTGCTCTTCTGTTTTTTTATACATTCGTAGCCTCCTGTCAACCTAGTGCAAAGGTTTTTTACATTTTTTGCATTTTTATTTGCACTATTATAGCATTTTTTTTGAAATTAATTAAGTGATTTCAATGGTTTTTTTACTTTTTTTACTTGTTGGGTACTCTCTAAGTAAAGAATATTTTGTTCAACAAAAGGATAGAGTTTTTAAAAACAAGTTAGAATTAGCGCTTGATACTCTGGCAGATGTTGAGTTGCAACGTGAAAAAGAGAGTTATGTATTAGTTGATAGTTGGTATACCTCTGAAAAATTCATTAATGAATCTCAAAAATTGGGTTTTCAAGTTATTGGAGGAATAAAATCTAATAGAATATTTTATCCTGATGGTATAAAAAACAAATTAAATGAATTTTCAAATGAAATTGATAAAGAAACTCTTGATGTCGTTACCGTCAAGGGTGTCGAACATCATTTTTATAGATATGAAGGTTCTATAAAAGGAATTGAAAATGTAGTCATTTTAATCCTTTGGCAGAAAAAACATGGAGAATTAATAAAACCATTTTATTTAGTTTGTACAAATACTGCTTTAACTACCAAAGAAATTATAGAATATTATGGATACCGTTGGGAAATAGAAGTAAGTTTTAGATATAAAAAACAAAGATTAGGTCTAAATGATTGTGAAATGCGAAGTTTTAAAGGAATTGAAAGATTTTGGAGTTTAATTTATTTAATCTACAATTTTTTAGAGAGTGAACGTTATAAATCTGTTGTTAAAAAGAATCTTGGATCAATATTAGATAAAATAAAAATAAAGAATAAGATTGATTTTATAGGATTTATTTACGATAAATTTAAGGAAGGTAAATCAAAACAGGAACTCCTATTAAATTTAGGAATTCCTGCATAAAAAAAATATATTGTAAAAAAGTACTTATTTTGTGATATAAAAAATTATTGGATTTTAAAATTTGCACAAGTCAAGTTATAACTAGCATCTTTTCTAACTTTACTATTATCAATCTTATACTCGATTAAAGAATAAAGGTTAGATTCATTTTTCTGATGTTTCTCAACAAACCAGATTTCATCTCGTCTAAATAATTCTTTTGTTAAATTAACAACATCATGAGTAGTAAAAATTAGCTGAGCATTATTTTTGTTAATCTCTTTATTAAAAAATATATTAACAATATATTTAATTAACAATGGATGTAACTTAGCATCCATTGTTAATTAATAAAGTTGCTCCGTACTTTAAAGCATTTTTAATTGGTTCATATAGAGAAATCATCTTTAAAGTTCCATTGGACTCTTCAAATAGATTTAATGATTCTTGTTGTTTAGTTTCATTATTTGTATGAATTGAAAAAACTTTATAGAATAAATTTCCATCTTCATCCTTGGAGTCAGGAATCGCCTCTACTTTTATCTTTTCAATTCCCACATCTATAGCATTCAGATATTTCTCAAACTCATTTTTGACAACTTGTTCATCAAAACACTCTTGTGCAACACTTTATGAGGCATCATATCTCTTAAAGCAACTCCAAAATTTATAATATTTGTTTCAGAAAACCAATCATAAACATTATTTATATCAGGGAGCTTAATATTAGATAGAAATGAAAGTAATAGTGTTTGAGAATTTAAATTATTTAGAAGTGGAGAATAAGTTTTTAAACTATTATTCAAATTATATTCTTGGTATTCTGTCAAGATAGTAGACAGATTTTACTTTAATTTTTTTTAGAAAATACCTCATTAAATTTTATGAGATATTTTCTATATATTTTCTTTCAAACGCTTCTGGTGAAACATAATTTAAGCTACTATGGAGTCTATTTTTATTATAGAATCCTTCTATAT
>CAMTIW010000177.1 GCA_947072665.1 uncultured Fusobacteriaceae bacterium
CATATTATATTACAACATATACAGAATCATTTTTATTGTTATTTTATAAAGAGATGGAATGTACTCCAATTATCAAAATACTACTCATATATATGGAAAAAACTTATAAGATAAAAACAGAAGATTTTACGACTAACGAATTAGCTATATTAATTAATTTATTTAGAACAATATATTTTAAGTATAATTTTTCTGTTTATAGTCATAGAAATTATAATTTTACAAATTCTGTAATTCCTGATAAAATAATAAAAGATTTAGTTATTTTATTTAAAAAAAATAATTATAAATTTCTAGATGAGGATTATTATTTACTTGCCATATATATATATCAGATTGTTTGTGAAAAATATTCAACTTTTGAAAAAAATATAAATATCTTAATAATTGGCTCATCTTTTAATAATTGGTTAGCAAAAGGTTTTAAAAATAGATTAAATAAATATATACCCTGTATAAATATCAACGATTATTCTATTTTTGATATATTACATTCTAGTAATTCAATAAATTATGATTCTTATGATTATATTTTATTTAGTAACTATATTGATAGAGAAATTTTTTTGAAAAAATATAAAAATTTAAAAAATAATTTTCATATAGTTCTTTATGATGATTATTTCAATATTAATTTTTTTTGGGAAATTTTTTTTATTAAAAAATAACTAGTCATAAAATCAAAATAATCAAGTTACTGAAATAAAAAAGAGGTGTTTCCATGTTTGAAAAAAAAAAAATTCTAGCAATTATTCCTGCTAGAGGTGGAAGTAAAGGCGTTCCTAAAAAAAACATAATTGAAATATTTGGAAAACCATTGATACAGCATAGTATAGAATGTGCTTTAAATTCAAAATATATAGATAAAGTAATTGTGTCTACTGAAGATATAGAGATTGCAGAAATTGCAAAAAATGTGGTGCATATGTTCCTTTTTTGAAAATACCCGAGTTAGCAACTGATACCTCCAAAACTATTGATGCATTAGTATATACTATAAAAGAGTTAGATAAATTAGGAGAAAAATTTAATTATTTAGTTTTGCTTCAACCTACAACTCCACTTAGAAAAAGTTATCATATTGATGAAGCTTTAGAAAATTTAATGAAATCACCTTATAATGATTTAGTTAGTGTTTGTGAAGTAAAAGAACATCCAATTTTAATGAGAACAATGGATAAAAATAACGTACTGTACAATCTTTTGAATACTAATAGTACAATGAGAAGGCAAGATTTTTCTAAAGTATATATTGTAAACGGTGCTATTTATATAAATAAATTAGATGATTCTTTTAACTCTTCTAAAAGTTTAAATGATGGAAATTTTTCCTATATAATGGATGAAAAATTCTCTGTGGATATAGATACATATTTAGATATAAAAATTGTTGAATATTATTTAGAAGAAGAGAGAAAAGAGTTTATAAAATTAATGAAATAAAAATTTAAAAGTGTGAGCTTATTCACACTTTTTCTTCTTAAATATTATTTATATTAAAATTTTTACATATTTTTAAAATTTTATTTTCATCTAACATTTTTGTATCGATTTTATTTTTTAATTTATCACTATTTTCTTTTTTCCATTCTCCAAATTCAACAACCCCTTTATTATCAAAATTTTCTGGGTATTTCCTCCATTTTTTTATCTCTGGAAAATGATAATTGGTTACCTCTGTTTCTATAAAATTTCTTTCTTTTATATTCACTTGTTCCCATGCTTTAAATTCATTCTCTTTGGTATAAAATTTCTCCATATAAAATTCTATACTATCATTTTTCAAAATCCAGTGATCTGTTGAATTACTATAGCCATTTTTTTTATAAACAAAAATATTTTTACCATCATAATATAAATTTAATTTAGGTAATATAACGCAATCATTATCTTCTTTTAAAAGATAGAAAGATTTTTTTAATTTTTCTGCATCATAAATATGATCACAGTCTATTTTTATAAACCACTCTCCTTTTGGAATTTTTGATAAAACATAGTTATAATAAGTACTTAATCTATTTTCTGGTTCTAAGTCTTTTTTATAATGTTCGCTATGAACTGGATAAATTATATGCTCATATTTACAAGGGATAAATCCTTTATTTTTATTACAAAATTCTAATATAAACTCTTCCGTTCCATCTGTACATTCATTATATCCTATTACTCCTTTTTTTATTGCTGGTAATATGCTTTCTAAGGAAGATTTTATTGTCCTTATCTCATTTTTAACTCTTATAAAAGCCCAAGGTTCTATAGGAGTCCCTATACAATTTTTATCCACTTCTTCTATATTTATTATTCTTGTACTCTTTTTTTCTTTTTTCTTAAATTTTAATATTTTTTTAAAAAAATTAAACATAAATTTCTCCTTAAGTTTTAATAAATTTAAAAATTATTTATTTGTCCAAATACTTTTTCTAATTTTGGATGTATTTGTGTACCATAAAAATCTACTTCTGTTTCTTCCCCTAAATTATAAGCCCCTGTTGAAAAAATAGTGGCGACTTTTTTAAATTTTACATTATTTAATTTGAAGAGTTCAAAAGGAAATTTTTTATCTAATATTTCTATATTTGGAAAATATTTTTTATAATCTTTTTTCTCTCTTGGATGAGTTTTTATTATTAAATTTTTTTCATCATATTTTTCCATTACACTTTTATACAATATTATTTCTTCTTCTAAACTCAATATTCCATCTTCAGATAAAGGTTGTGTTAAAAAAATTGTTTTCTCTTGAAATTTATTTTTATAAAAAAAATCTTTAACATTAAAAAATTCTAATATTTCATCTTTTTGTTTCAGTGTTTTATTCTTCCATAACATTTCTAAATTTATTATTTCAACTTTATTTTTCAATTCCTCAGGAACATCTAGAATACCTGTTAAAAAAATTTTTTTCACATTTTTATAAATTCCAAATGATGGTGTTTCTAAAACTAATTTTGACGAAATTTTTTTCTTTATGGATTTTTCATTTAAAAGTTTCATTGCTTTTTTTATCTCTTCTGGACAATAGTTCTTAGTTCCATCTTCAAATAATATAATATCATAAAAACTTTTAAAATAATCTGAACCAAGTATATGATCTAAGCCATATACTTGAAGATTTTTTAATTTATTTTTTCTACATATTATTTCTAGTTTTATAAAAAAAATATAACTAAGGATAATCCTAATCATTTTCCTATGATGTTTATTTTTTTTAATTTCATAAGAATTATTTTTATATTTATCGTTTAATTTTAAACTATTTCCAATAAAAAAAAATATTTCATCTAAATCATATGTATTTTCTAATAGAATCAATAATAAGTTGTAAAGTGATTCTGTAAGTACTATTTTTTTAAAATTTTTTTTCACATTCACCACCTTTTATGTATTTTCTAATTTTTAATTTTAATAATTTAACTCCTATTCCAAAAGTTATTATATTATTTTTC
>CAMTIW010000178.1 GCA_947072665.1 uncultured Fusobacteriaceae bacterium
TTATTATCATGATAAAAATATAAATTTTTATTATAATTTTTTTTTAAAAATTTTTTATTAAAAATAGAAATGGAATTAAAAATGATATTATTATTAATAAAAAATTCTGACTTATAAATAGTTTTTTTTCTAATTTTTTCAAATTATTCCAATTTTTATCCCAATAATAAGATAATATTACTCCTACCCCAATAGATGAAGCTATATAAATTGGAATTCCATAACGCTGTTTTTTCATTTTTATCACAGATAAAAATAATATTATAAATATAGTCCAGACAACTCCAAATTTGAATATTTTTTTATCTTTATCCCTAATTTTTTTCTTACTCCAAGGATAAATTAAACTTATTAAAGAAAAAAATATCCAAGGACCTGTTAGAACGAAATAATTCAAGTAAAAAAATATTGATTGTGTATGTTTATTTTCCCATGTATTCATTTCCTTATTCATTACTGACATAAAAAGATCTTTATGATTCAAGAGCATATATAAATACCAAATAGAGCCAATAACTACCCCTAAAATTAATGTTAAAAATATCTTTTTTATATTTTTTTTATAATTTTCGCAACTATATACATAGCCATATGTAATAATAAAAGGAAGAATAATTCCATAGAGTGCCACAGGTCCTTTACTCATAATAGAAGCACCTAAAAAAAATGAACAAATAATATATGAACTATTCTTTCTATTTTCAAATCCATCAATAAGAAAAACAATAGTTCCAAAAGAAAAAACATAGGCAAACATATCCCAATTATTTGTTGTCCCTTCTTTTATTAATGCAAAAGTAGTCGCTAATACAAAAGATACTAAAAAACTTAATTTTTTATCTTTTGTAAGAAGTTTCATAAATTTATACATTAAAAAAATTAATAACATGGAAATTAAAGCTGCTGGAATTCTTAATATGTATTCACTTGTAGTATTATTAAATATTTTCATAAAAAAAGCTGTTAACCAAGTTGGAAGAGGAGGTTTTTCAAATCTATAATCTCCATTTAAAGTTGGTGTTAACCAAGTGCCATTTAGAACCATTTCCCTTGCTGTTATAAAATTTCTCGCTTCCATTAAATCTGCTCCTTTTACCCAAAGCGTGGAAAAAAAAGATAAAAGAGAAGTTAAAAATAGTATTAATAAATATTTTATATCTTCTTTTTCCATTAAGAACACGTCCTTTTTTTCATCAGAAATATATTTCTACTATAGACAAAAATATTTGGTATTTGCCCCATTATAAACACAGGGTCTTTTTTATAAATTGCATAAATTAAAGAAAATAATGAAGCTACTATACTTATTATCCAAAAAGAAAATGGTATAACACTTTTTTTAGCTCTTTCACTTGCTGCCCACTGAATTATAAATCTAATTCCAAATATACCTTGACCTATAAAACCTATTCCCATAAATACTTGTTCTTCTGTCATATTAATCTCCTATTATTTTATATTTCAATATTCTTGTTCTCATCCATCTAACTGCAAAAACATCTACAAAAGTTTTGAAAACTCTTCCAACATTGGAATATTTTGAGATTCCATGTATTCTATTATAATGACGTACTGGAGCTTCTGTTACTTTGAAACCATTATATTTAGCTAGTGTTGGTAAAAATCTATGCATACCATCAAACATTGCATATGATTTTATAACTTCTTTTTTAAATAATTTCAAAGGACAACCTGTGTCTCTTATATTATCCTTTGTTATCCAATTTCTAATACTATTTGCTATTTTTGAAGTTATTTGTCTATTTATCCCATCTTCTCTCGTACTCCTATAACCATTTACCATATCATATTCTGGTATATGCTTTAAAAGTATATGGATATCTTCAGGGTCAGTCTGTAAATCCCCATCCATCATTACAACTAGTTCCCCTTTTGATTTTTTAAATCCCACTGCAAGAGCTGCACTTTGCCCTGAATTTTTCATCAAATGAAAAGGAAATACATTTTTATTCTCTAATTTTAATTTTTCTAAAACTTCATAACTTCCATCTGTACTTCCATCATTAACAAAAATAATTTCATATTCATTAAACCTATTTTTTAAAGATTTTTCTATTTTATTTATCATAGGAATTAAATTTTCTATTTCATTAAAAACTGGAATTACAATTGATATCTCCATTCTTAGCTCCTTTATTACTTTTTTCTTAGTTTCATTTTATATCTTCTAAATGAAAATTAGATGAAAAAAATAAAAAAGCTTTAAAAAAAATAAAAACAGTTGTAAACTAAAAGAAATAGTATAATTTTAATATTGGAGGCGTTATTTTGATAAAAATTTTGTTAGTGGAAGATGATAAAAAAATTAGGCGTTATTTAGAAATTGAACTTTCTCGTTTAAACTATGTATTGGATATGGCAGAAGATGGAGAAATTGCAATTGAAAAAATTAAAAATAATTGCTACGATCTCATTCTTTTAGATTTAATGCTCCCTAAAATTTCAGGAGAAGAAGTTTGTACAACTATCCGTAAATTCTCTACAACACCCATTATCATTATTTCATCAATAGATAAAGTGTTAACTAAAATTTCTGTACTAGACTTAGGGGCGGATGACTATATTACCAAGCCTTTTATTATAGAAGAACTTCTGGCTAGAATAAGAGTCTCTTTAAGAAGACAACCCTCTGACTCTAAAAATATACTTCTATATAAAGATTTTAAAATAGATAGAGATCAGACTCAAATTAAATTTCAAGATAAAATTCTCATCCTAACAAGAACCGAATATAAGCTTTTAGAATATTTTATTTTAAATAGAGAAATTATTTTAAATAGAGAACAAATTATAAGTAACGTATGGGGATATGACTATTTAGGAGACGATAAAATTGTAGATGCCTACATTAAAATTTTGAGAAAAAAAATTAATACTGACTATATTAAAACCATACGTGGATTTGGTTATCAATTTATAAAAGGAATAGACTATGAAGAAAAATAAGACATTATCTGCAGACCTTACAAAAACTTATTATATCCTTTTGTTTGTTTTCTTCCTTATATATTCAAGTCTTATAGCTTTTGTTATTAGATATCAGTATAAATATGCTAGAATAGAAATTTATAATGTGGAAAGATTTTTAAAACATGAACTCTTAGAACCAGAACATCAAAACTTAGATTATTTTTTTTATCAAACATTGAGAGAAAGTCCTGAAATAGAAGGTCTCTATATTATTATTAATTACGAGAATAAGACTTACTCTGACTCTAATTCTCCAATTTTAGGTGAGCTATTATTCAAAGATAAAATACAGAACTTCTATAACTTATCCAATTTAAAAAAAAGTTATTGGGTTTTAAATAAACGTTTTGATACCTTAAATCATGGAACATTGGATATAAGAATAATAAAAAAATTAGAATCTATGTATACATTTTTTGAAAAAATATTTATCT
>CAMTIW010000179.1 GCA_947072665.1 uncultured Fusobacteriaceae bacterium
TAAATTGTGGAGCTTGTACTTTAGTTTGTCCAGTAGGAAGTATAGTAGTGAGGGGTTGAGTGTGTTTCTAACGACCTTAATATATTTGTTATAAACATATTTTAATTTGTTATATACTATATTTAAGTCACAAAATAAACTTTGAGAGGATATTAAATTAATCTATGAAGAAAATCCAGAGTTATTTGAAGATTTAGGTAAGCTTTTGAATAATCTAAATTTAACTCCTATGTTGGAAAGATTTGTTAAAGAGTATCAAAATTTCTTAGAACAGCAAGATCTTTTGTCAACTTGGAAAAAAATAATGAAAGCTGTTCCAGTTGGAGCTACGCTTAAATTAAATAAAAAATACAATATTTATTACAATCCAAAATATTCATATTCCTCTTTTCAATACTTAGGATTATATAGTAATAAAGCAATTAGAGAAATAGATAAAATTATTAAAATTGTTGATAGAGATTTTAGTGAAAATGAATTGAAATATACCGTTATTTATCCAGGACAAAATAGTAGTTTACTAGAAAGTGAGCAAAATTAAATTTCAAGGATAGTTGAAGAAGCTAAAGATATTGGACATGACATAAATGATGGTCATAGATTCTATATTGTTGAAAAATTTGAAACAACAGATTATATAAAATATAGTGTTGGTGGACTACAAGGTCATAAGAATTTTAATTTAGAGCATATTTTAAATATAAATATAGAAGAAATAACTACTTCAGAAATAGCAGAGTTATTAAAAAAAATAAAAGATTGGAAGTAAATATAAAAATAATATTAATGTAATTTTTTATTCAAGAAACCCCGCCTTCTGTAAGGCTGATATTTGGTGGGGACAAGCCAGCGATGAGACACATATCTCCAGTGAGGGATATGTGTCTCATCGCTGGCTCTTTTTTTTCATAAAAAATAGTGAAGCTTGGTCTACCCCCGTCAAGGTACTTGGACCGCTCCTAGGGGTTGCCAATACCTTTCCCTCAAGGTAAAGTCGGGTCCTTTTTTATTTGCTTCGCAAATGGGGCCCTGTTGGGCAATGGGTAGCAACATTTCCCCTTTTTCTAAAATTCCCACCCGTCTGGACAATATTGTAAGTAACCCCATTCCTAAAATGTTTCCTTTAAGAGATTATGTAAAAGTTTGATTTTCTATGTAAAATAGGATATAATAGAATTTTTAATGAGATACATATGCTAAAACCTACCTATACTATCTTTGCTGGAAGGAAAATCCAGTTCACTCAAAGGAGACAATATAATTATGAATATAAAAACCTACAGAGTCTTTATCATACTTTCAACTGTGTTATTAATGCTTTCTCTAATTTTTTTTATAGTTACAAGAATAAATAAAATAGAAAAAAAAGAATCATCTTTTTTACAGAGTATGAACATATCCACAGAACCTTTAAATCTTAATAAGCTTTTACCTTTAGAAAAAGAAGTTTTAGATAATTTTAAAAAAATACCCAAAAATGAGTATTCTTATAAATATAAAGAGATTATTGAAAATAATAGGAGTCTATTGAATTTACATTCTAGGCAAAATGTTGGAGCCTATATTTTAAAAAGCATTTTAAATAGCAATGAATTATTACCTGAACAAAGGCTATATACTTTAAATAAACTCCGAATAATTGATATGTTGTCTGGGAATATTGTAGAGACTATTAAAATAACCATTGAGTACTTAGATTTAGCTAAAGATCTCAACTCTGAATATGATGTTGCCAGAGCCAAAATAGGCTTGAGTTCAATTATTAGTAGCTTAGGAGGCAACAAAACAACCATAGCTATGTTGAAGCATATAAATCTTGAAAATAAGAGTTTTGATTCAATTAATAGAGTGAAAATTTCTCGTTACATCCATTTAGCTGAAAATTATTTTTTTATCGAAGAATATGAAAAATCTTTTGAATGTTTAAATAAAATATCGAATCTATTAAAAAATGAACCTAACGATTATCAAATGAATATTTTATTATTAGAGAATTTTTTAAAAACTTCAATTTTTTTAAAACTCAATAACTCTGAAAAAGCACTAGAAACCTTAAATTTTTCGAAATCTTTATTAGATAATATAAAAAAACATTATTTTGCAGATTTAAATAATGTTTACATCTTAAATTTAGAAAGTTATAATTTAAAATATAGACCTCAAAATTTTAATGCTGAAAATGTAAAAAACTATATTGAAAATTCTCAACAAATAGGAGATATTATTTATATGAAAAAAGCGTATGATATCCTTTTTCAGTATTATTTTGAAACTAATAAATTTACTGAATACAGAGAGTTAGAGCTAATTCATAACTCATATTTAAAAAGAATAGGTAATGCCAACAATAAATTTTTCACATTATATCTGATTGAAAATTTAGAAAATGAACGTGTTGCAGCAGAAAATAAAAAATTATATATACATATTTCTATTCTTTTATTAGGAAGTTTATTCATCTCGATAATCTCTTTTAAGAAGATTCAATATCTAGATAAAAAATCTAAGATAGATGCGTTAACTAATATTGGAAATAGATTGTCTTTTAATATAAAAATTGATGAATTAAAAGATAAAAGTTATAATATGCTTCTTTTTGATGTTGATAATTTTAAAAAGATAAATGATACTTATGGACATGATTTTGGAGATGAAGTTTTAGCTACTATTGGTAAAATTCTTAAAACTATTGAAAATAAAGAGATTAATATTTATCGAGTAGGTGGAGAAGAATTCTCAATAATTTTTACAAATCTTAATAAAACTTTTTGCATTGATAGTTGTGAATTTATTCGAAAAAGCATTGAAAATATAAAATGGAAGCACCCTATAATTGTAACAATGAGTGGTGGATTTTCTCATAATAATGGGAATATTTATATTGAATGCGATTTAAAGCTTTATAAAGCAAAAAGTTCAGGAAAAAATATGATTATTTATTAAACGTAAAAATAAATAATTTGATAAAAAAGTGTAGAAAGGAAAACTCCATTCTACACATATACTTTAATCATTTTTCTGATTTTCTAATTGATAAATTTCATATCATTATATACAAAATGCTGTATATAATGGAACACTTTTTATGTTATTTTCAAATCCAAAATTTTTACGAGAAATTCTTATAGAATATACAGGATCATATCTTTTGATAAAACTATTTAAACTGTTTGCTCTCACATTTTCACTAGCTTTAAAGCAACACAAACATAATTTTCTGTTAGAGCTCCTCTAAATTTATAAAACTTTTTCATAAATTGTTCCGTCAAAGTTATAGTAATAAAAATGCTAATAGTATATTTTTGTAAGAAAAATTAATCCCCCCCAAAAAGGTCCTCATCCCCCGAGGACCTTTTTAAATATTTATGGATATTAAAATGC
>CAMTIW010000180.1 GCA_947072665.1 uncultured Fusobacteriaceae bacterium
GAGTAGTTATTAGAAAAACAAAAAAACTCAGGAGGTATTTAAATGTACGTAATCAATAAAGAAACTTGTATCGGATGTGGAGCTTGTGAAGGAACTTGTCCAGTAGGAGCTATATCAGCTGCTGAAGGAAAATACGAAATAAACGATACTTGTGTTGACTGTGGAGCATGTGCTGGTGTTTGTCCAGTAGAAGCTATCAACGCGTAGTTGTTAGTAAAAGAGTCCTTTAGGACTCTTTTTTTTATATGGAAATTTATAAAAGAGAATCCAGTGTTTTTTTTAAATTAGTAGTTCCTTTAGAAGTTAAGTGTATAAGCTTTATATTATTTTTCTTACAAATAGAAGAACAGCTAATTAACATTTTATGGCTAACTGCATTTGTAAATACTATACAGGCTTCGCAATTCTCAATTTTATTTTTAAAATTTGGACACATAGTATTTAAAATTTTACATTTTTTATTTTTTTCTTTAAGAATCTTAGAATATTCTTTTTCTGAATTTAGTACTCCACCTACAATCGCAACCATAAAATCCCCCTATTTACTTTGATAATCAAAATATAAGTTAATGATACTATTTTATTTGAAAAATGTAAAGTATTTTTTGAATAAAATAAAATAAAAATATTTGTTAACATTGCATAAATAAAAAAATATGATAATATTGTATAAATAAAAAAATATGGAGGCAATAAATGAGTTTTAAATTAAGCGGTATTTTTTATAAAATAGAAGAGTTTTTTAATTTAAGAGTTTACGCAGGATATGGGACTAAGGAATTAACTTTAGATGAATTAAAAAATCTAGCTGCGAAAAAAAATAAAATATTGATATCGGGAGTACAAACTCACTCGAATAATGTTGTAGTTATAAAAAAAGAAGATAAAATAGCAAAAACTAGTTATGAAGATACAGATGGTTTAATAACTGATAATGAAAATATTTGTTTGTATACTAAACATGCTGATTGCTTATCTATCTACTTTTATGATAAAATGAACAAGGTTGTAGGTATTTGCCATTCAGGTTGGAAAGGTAGTTTTAATGAGATAAGTCTAAATATGATAAAAAGATTTAAAGAAGAGTTTAATACAAAAGAAGAAAATCTTGTTGTAGCTATAGGAATAGGTATATCTTGTACAAATTATGAAGTTTCAGAAGAATTTAGAAAAGATTTTATTGAAAAATTTGGTATAAAGATAGTAGAGAAATCATTTGAAGTAAATAATAATAAAATTTATTTTGATAACACAATTTTTAATTATTTACTTTTAATAAAAAACGGTATAAATAAAGAGAATTTATACTTGAGTAAAGAGTGTACTTATGACAATAAAAAATTACACTCTTTTAGAAGAGATAAGGAGTTATCAGGAAGAAATTTAGCGTATATTTATATGTGAAAATATTAAATTAAGGTGGTTAGAAATGGAGATAAAGGGGATACTAGAAAAGATAAAATGGTTTGAATCAAAGTATCAAGAAGACTTAGAAGAAAAGCAAAGAATAGAGAAGAAAGAAACAATGTATAGAATAGCTTTTTATTTAGGGGAAATCTTCTTAAGAAATGGAGGACAAACTCACAAATTAGAAAGTATGGTATATGAACTTTGTAAATCTCAAGGTTTTCCTCATGCATATATGTATATAACTCCTACTTTTTTATGTATTGGAGATGATAGAGCAGATGGGATTACTTTTATAAAAAGTATAAAAGTGAGAGGTCTTAATTTAAAAAGGATAGCCCTAATAAATATTTATTATGAAGATCTTCTTTTAAGAAAGGATATTGATCCTAAAAAAGCTTTAAAAACATTGAAAAGAATAGATAGATATAATGAATTTAGTGAGGGACAAGGTATTCTAAGTTTAGGTTTAGCTGCTGCAACTTTTGCAAAATTATTAGATATAACAATGATGGAAGGGGTAGCAACTTTTTTAATAACAATAATTGCAACTTATATTTCTAATAAATTTGGTAAAATTTTAACAGCAGGAATATTTGGAACAATAATAGGATGTTTTTTTATTGGAATGTCTTCGTTCTTTTTAGCAGATTATGGATATATTACTTCAAGTCATAAAATTATAATAGGATCTATTTTACCATTTCTTCCAGGAGTAGCTATAACTAAAAGTGTAATAGATTTAGTTTATGGAGATTATATATCAGGTGGTTGTAGAGCTATAGAAGCATTTTTAACAGCCTTGTCTATAGGAGTCGGAATTGGAACTGCTATGGATTTTTGGGTTAAGATAGGAGGGACGATATAAATGGAAATATCATATATAGAGCATTTTTTTTATTCAACAATCGCTTCTGGTGGATATGCAGTTTTTATAAGTGTTCCCAGGAAAGATATTGTAGTTTCAGGAATAATAGGAGGATTAGGTTGGAGTTTATATAAATTTTTAGCAATTGAAACTGGTGATGTAGTTTTTCCATTTTTTTTAGCAACTCTTTTAATTGGTTTTTTAGGAAATGCCTGCTCTTATAAATTTAAGAAGACTTCTATGGTATATATTTTACCAGGAATAGTCCCATTAGTTCCAGGATATAATATGTACTATACGATGTTTTATATGGTTACTAAAAAATATATGTTAGCATTGCAAAATGCAGTGGATGCTATTTTTATTGCCTTGGCTATAGCTAGTGCCCTCTTAGTAATGGAATCATTAAGAAAGATAAGTGATAACATTATGATTATGATTGATAAAAGTATAAAAATGGGAAGTGAAGAGATGACAAAAGTAAAGGATGTATTATTTAATAAACAATTATTCAAAGGTAAATAATAAATAGTAAGTAAAAAAAATAATCAATATAGAATATAAAGAAGTAAAAAAGGTACTAATAAAATTTCATTAGTACCTTTTTTTATGAAACTAAGGTTTAAACCAAAGTGTAAATTGATTATCTTGAATATCTATTCCAAAATCAAAATGGTGAAGCTCAAAAATTTGTTTAACAATAGAAAGACCAAGACCAGTACCATCAATGTTAGTTTCATGATTTGAACCTCTAAAAAAAGGTTCAAACAGTTCAGAAGTATTTTGCTTATCAGAATTGTTATTTTCTGAAATATTACAAGTATTAACAAATTTAAAAGTACCATTAATACAAGTTATTTTAAATTCACTATTAGGTAAAGAGTATTTTAAAGCATTTTGAATTATGTTGTCTATGGCTATTTTCATGAGATATAAATCACAAGTAGTGTCTGTATCAGCAATATTTTTTAAAATAGTAATATCATTTTGAAGCTCTAAAAATTCGTATTTTTCTATAGACTCATTAATAATTAGAGGGATAGAAACACTTTCTTTAGAGAGTGTATAGT
>CAMTIW010000181.1 GCA_947072665.1 uncultured Fusobacteriaceae bacterium
GACATATTGTAACTACTATTCCATAAGATGAGAATAGTAGTTGCAATTATGATAAATTATTTATTCATAAAACCACTAATAAAACCGAAAAAATAACAGATACCATCAGTATAAATTTATCTAAAATTGTAATATTAACTTCTAAATATTGACTACGTAAAGCAGTATGAGAAAATCCTTTAGACTCCATAGCAAGAGATATATTTTCAGCAGCTTTAATTCCATTAACAAAAAGTGGTAACATATAAAAATTACCTGTTACACCTCTAGCACGATAGGCATATTTAGTATTCTGATATTCCTTTTTTATACATGGAATAAAATTATATGCTGCTAGAATTCCATATGCAAAATTTCTTGGAAGTTTGAATTGTTGCATTAGACTAATTATAAAGAGTTGTGGTTTTGTTGTTAAAACAAAAACTAATCCTAAACTTGTAAATGCTAAGGTTCTAAATGATAGTTGAAATGCAGTATCTTTATCTACATAAATATATCCAGAAAAGAATACACCTAGAGCAACTAAAAATACAGGTGTAAAATATTTTATTAGTTTAATTATTTTTATATTAGAAAATAATAATATTACTAAACAACATGAAAAAACTACTGCGTTAATATAGTAATTATATTGAAATGATAATGATAGTGATAATAAAAAAATGGAAAGTCCTTTATAGCCAGGATTTATATTTTTCATAGTACCCCCTCTTCAATTTTTTTTTCATCAGTTATAGTGTATATATTATCACAAAAAAGTGATACTATTTCTAAATCATGGGTAACAATTAATAAAGTGAAATTCTCTTTATCAACTTTTTTTCTGAGGAAGCTCATTATTTCTAAACTAGTTTTTTTATCTTGACCATAGGTAGGTTCATCTAGTAATAAAAGTTTTTGGTTAGAGCAAATCATAGAGAGAACACCTAATTTTCTTTGTTGTCCTTGACTGAGAGAAAATGGAGAGGCATCTTTATACATTAATAAATTGAATTCTTCCAATAATTTTTCTGCTTTTTCAATAAGAGTTTCTTCTTCAACATTTGGAAAGTTTTTTTTCAAAGTAAAAAGAATCTCATCTATGACTTTATAGGTGATAAATTGATTATTAGGATTTTGAAAAACTATTCCTATTTGGTTAATAAATTCTTTTTCTTTAAAATCTTCTAAGTATTTTCCAAAAATCTTTATTGTATTTTTAGGTATTTTTTTATTTTTACAAAGTGCAAGTAAAAGTGAAGTTTTACCAGAACCACTTTTCCCCGTTAGTATATTCATAGAGTTTTCCTTTATAGATAAATTAGCAGAGGATAAAATCTCTTTATTTTCATTTTTAAGTGTTAAATTTTCAATTTCTATTATATTTTTTTCTAAAAGGTTATTTTCTATAGAAATAATATCATAATTAAGTGTTTTCCAGTAATTTAATCTATGATCAACTATTATAAGTGTTATTTTTTTTTCTTCACTAATTTTTTTTAGAATAGAAACAATTGATATAGCAGAAGTTTCATCTATATTTGCAAAGGGTTCATCAAGAATAATAATTTCAGGCTCAATAGCTAAAATACAACTAAGAGCAACCTTTTGTTTTTCACCACCAGATAATGAATTGATATTTCTAAATTCTAATTCTTCAATCTCAAGAATAGAAAGGACTTCTTTAATTTTACTATCAATTAATTGTTTTGGAAAATTAATATTTTCCAAACAGAATATTATCTCTTCTCTAGGAGTTTCACTGGAAAATTGACTATCTGAATTTTGGAACATAATCATTATTTTTTTTACTCTTTCTTCAATGGGAAGAGTTGTGATATTTACATTCTTATAAAATATTTCACCTGATTCTAAATATCCTTTATTTACAGGGTATAAACCAGATAAAATATAAGCCAGTGTACTTTTTCCACAACCTGAATCACCAGTAATTAAATAAGTTTTAGATTTTTCAAATTTCATATTAAAATCTTTTAAAATATAACTCTGTGAATTTTGTGAATATTTAAAACTTAAATTTTCACAAGTAAGTATAAAATTATTATCTATCATTTAATGCACCTGTCTCTTTTAATTTTTGGAAAATTTTTGAACTTATTACTCCTGAAAATAGAATTGAACTAAGGGATCTAACTATAAACATTCCAAGTAAAAAGGAAAATGGAAGTTTATAAATTCCACCTGTTAGAAGACTTAAAAGAAAACTCATAATACAAGCTCCTAAAGCAGCAAAGGATAAAGTAAGCATGTCAAATTTTTTATATTTTGTTTTAAAAAATACAGCCTCAGCTCCTAATCCTTGAACTATACCAGAAAGAATCACAGATGGTCCAAACATACTTCCCATAAGAACTTCAAGTAAAGCTGAAAGTAGCTCAGATATAAGTGCAACCCCAGGTTTTCTAATAATACATGGAATAAAAGTTGAGGCCATAAACCAAATACCGTATATTATTTCATAACCAAAAGGACCTAGTCCAAAAGGGGTAAGAATAAGTGATAAAAAATTAGAGATATATACAGCACCTAGGTAAACCAAACCAAAAATAATTGAAAAAATACAAACCATAATTATATCTCGAAGCTTCCAGTTAAACATTTAAATCCTCCTTAAAATATAAATAAATATTTAAAACCATAAAAAAATCCTCCTTCATTTTTATCAAAAGAAGGAAGATTCATAAAGTAAATAATTATAAAATTAATAATTATAATATATTTTTTAATATTTCTTACTCCTTTCGTCGGCATTATCCGAATCAAGTACTATGGGTTAAGGTATTACAACCTCTCTCAGCTTAATAGCACCCCAGTAATGAATATAGTCTAACATTTTTTATAATTAGCGTCAAGTTTTTATAATTTAAGTTTTGGAAAAAGTAAATTATCTTCTAGTTCCATATGTTCTACTGTCATGGTAATAAAGTTATCTAATTTTGAAAATAAAGAATTAATTTTTAAATCTATAGGAGAAAGTAAAGACGAATTTTTTATTATATTTTTAATTGCCTCAAGGGTTCCATATTGCTCAGCATGTTCTGCTTCCATTTGTGTTATTGGACTTGCAAGAATCTCTTTAAGTTCGTTGTCAGGCTCTTGTTCATATTTTTCAACAATTTGAAAAACTACTAATTCTTCACGATCTAAATGATATTCTATATCTGAAGCTAGCCCAAGAAACAAGTGACTTATTTCTTTTAATTCTATAATATTTAAATTATTTTTTTTTCTATCGCTAATGATATCTCTTAAAGACATAGTAATATCACTCAAGTATTCTCTAGTAGGGGAGTGATAAGTTTTAATTATATAATTTATAAGAGCTAAATCA
>CAMTIW010000182.1 GCA_947072665.1 uncultured Fusobacteriaceae bacterium
TTTAAATATAATTTAGATAATTCTTTTTCTATATCTCTCATAGATAAATAGTCTAACGAAATATTAAAATGCTCTTTTATCTCTTTTAAATTTCCAGAAACATAAATAGAAAAAATGAAATTGTTCGTACACTGAGAAATTTTTTTTAATAATCCCTTTAAATCTTTTGCCCATTGTAAACAAGAACTAGAAGTAATTAAAGAATAATTCTCCAATTCTATACTTTCCATATCCCCCATTAAATATTTTCTATAACTTTCTTTATTAAAATATTCTCTAGTATCAAATATGTCATTTAAGTCCAGATTTTTATATCTTATTCTTTTTATTAATTTTTTAGTAAATACTCCTGTTCCACACCCCAACTCTAGAACATTATCATAGTCTACATCTTGTTTTAATAAATTCACAAGATTCTCTGCGACAATTTCTTGAATAATTGCGTTTTTATCATATACTTCATATGAATTATTAAATTCCATGGTTCCACCCATCTAATATCTCTTCAAATTTTTTAAAGTGTTTAAAAGGATTATGTCCACCTACAATCTCTTTTATTTCAACATTATTCTCTACAAAATATTTTTTCTGATTTTCTGGAGATATTATCCTATCCTCTTGTGAAATTATTGCCTTTTGAAAATTATTTTTTAAAACTTTATAATTTTCTAAAATATATTTAAGTTCATATTTTATTTCTGTAAAGTCTCTACTAATATTTATTATTTCTTCTGACAACTCCATATTTTTATAAAACTTTTTTAATGAGTCTGGATTTAAATTATCATATGTATATTTCATCATATTCTTTCTTATCCCATTTTTACCTATAATTTCTGGTGTTCCATTGATTGCTATAGATGTTATATTTTTTAACTTCTCTTTTTGTAATTCTTCTAAATAAATATTTGCATAATATACTCCAAAAGACCACCCTATAATATAAATATGATCGTATTTAGAAAAATTTATATTTAAGTAAGTATATGGAAAACTTAAACTTATTAATTCGTATTCATTTTTTTTATCTATTTTAGGGTGAATGGATTGATCCATCCCCCATCCATTAAAAAACACTATCAATTTCATAATATAATCCTTTTAAATTTTATCTGTCTTATCTGTTAAAAAAACTTTTTTACTATATCTAAAAAATCTAAAATTTGTAATTTATCAACACTACTATTTAATCCTATTCTAATTCTAGAAGTCCCTTTTGGCACTGTTGGTTCTTTAACAGGATATATGAAAAATCCTTTTTCCTTTGCTTCTTCTACAACTTTTTCCAATTTTTCTATTTCAGGTATAATTATTGATATTATATGAGTTTTAGAGCTCGTCTTTATTCCTTTTTCTCTCATTTTTTTCAAAGTAAAGTATTTTAATTTGTGTAATTTTTTTATATTATCAGTAAATTTATGCATATTTCTTAAAATAAATAAGTTCCATGCAATATTAATTGGGGGCAAAGCTGTTGTATAAATAAATTTTTTGCCCTTATTTATTAAATAGTCTTTAGTTGTTTTATTAGTTAAAAGATATGCCCCTATAGACCCTCCACCTTTTCCTAAAGGAATAATTATATGTTCTACCTCTTCTAATAGTTTATGCCCATATACCATTCCGTATCCATAAACACCATAAGAATGAGCCTCATCTATCATAATATCAAATCTATATTTTTTCTTTAACTCTATAAGTTTTTTTAAATTACAACAATCTCCGTCCATACTATAGATTGTTTCTGTTATAACTAATATCTCATCATATTTTTCACTATATTTAACTAGTAACCTTTCTAAGTGTTCCATATTTAAATGTTCATATGTTACAAATTTAGTTTTAGAATCTATTATTCCTTTATATATACTTGCATGATTCAATCTATCTGTAATTATCAATGTATCTTTTGAACAAACAGTTTCTATAAAGCATGAATTAGCATCAAATCCACTATTAAAAACTAAACTTTCTTTTCCATAAATTTTATAAAGCTCGAGTTCTAACTCTTCAATCTCTTTGAATGTTCCCGATATTAGTCTAGATGATGATGAAGATAATGGTAACATTAAACTTTCATATTTATTATAAAATTCTTCTCTAATTTTTATGTCGCTTCCTAGGAATATATAGTCATTGGATGATAAATTAATTAATTTTTTTTCCATTACTCTTAACTTTCTTAATCTCTTCTCTTTTCTTATTTCATCTAACTCTTTTTTTAATCTTTCAAACATTTTTATCCCTCAACTTATACCTCGAAAGGTATGAAATGTTCATCTATTTTTATTTTAACTTTTTCTTTAAAAGTAGTTTCATAATACTCATCAATAGACTCTTTACATTTATTTAATATTATATCTATCTCATCTTTTGTAATTATATAAGGTGGCATAAAATATATTACATTTCCTAAAGGTCTTAATATTATCCCTTTTGTTAATCCTATTTTATAAATTTCATATCCTACCCTTTTAGAGTAATTCTTTAAAGATTGTCCCTCCAATCTATCCTCTAAATTTTCATTTTTTAATTCCATTGCCCCTATTAATCCTATCTGTCTACAGCTTTTTATTTGCTCATGATTTCCAAAAATTTCCAACATTTTTTTCTTTAAATATTTACCTTTTTCATTAACCATCTCTAGAATATTTTCATCTTCAAATATCTTTAATGTTTCCACAGCAACTGCACAACCCAATGCGTTTCCAGAATAACTATGAGAGTGTAAAAATGATTTTCCTAGAAGATAATCACTATAAAAATTATCATATATATCATCTGTCATCATTACTATACTCATAGGTAAATACCCTGCAGTTAACCCTTTTCCTATACACATTAAATCTGGAGAAATCTCGGCGTGATCAACTGCAAACATTTTTCCCGTTCTCCCAAATCCCATTGCTATCTCATCTGCTATAAAATGAACATTATATTTTTCTGTAATTTTCCTAAGCTTTTTTAAATAATCAGCTGAATACATATTCATTCCTGCCGCTCCTTGCACCATTGGTTCTACAATTACTGCTGCAATTTCATCATGATTTTGCTCTATAGCTTTTTCCATAATTTCAAAACACTGAGCACTACAACTATCAAAATTTTGATTATACCTACAATTTGAACACATTGGTCCATCAATTTTTATACTCTCTTTTATTAATGGTTTATATGTATTGGTAAATAAGTCAACATCTGTAACACCTAATGCTCCTAATGTTTCACCATGGTACCCATTTGCTAATGAAATAAATTTTTTCTTATCTTTATTACCACTTTGTTGATGATACTGAAAAGATAGCTTTAATGCTATTTCAATAGCAGAAGA
>CAMTIW010000183.1 GCA_947072665.1 uncultured Fusobacteriaceae bacterium
AATAATAGAGAAATAAAACATATAATTTTTTCTTTCTCTATTTTTTATATTAAAACTATTCTCAAAAAAAACTTCATATATACTCATTATAAATAAAATTACACCTATAATAAGATAAGGATAATATCCAAACATTATAACCCCTCATTCTTCTAATACTTATTTAGTTTTTATTTTAATATTTCTTTATATAGCTTTAAATATTTATCTACACTTTTCTCTAAAGAGTATTCTTCTGCTCTACTTCTTTGTCTCTCTAAAAGTTCACTTTTATCTTTTAAAGCATCCACTGCTAATATTTTTTTTGCTAGCCCTTTAAAATCCCCATGATCAAAAAGAATCCCTGCATTTTTAACAGTATCTCTAAGCCCATCCACATCACTACCTATAATTGGTATTCCTGCTGCCATTGCTTCAACTGCTGCAAGGCCAAACCCTTCATAATGTGATGATTGAACTGCTACATCTGAAGCTTTTAAGATGTTAGGAATATCTATTCTTACTCCTAAAAATTTTACTCTATCACCTAGTCTTAACTCCGCTCCTAATCTCTCCAACTCCTCTTTTTTATCCCCTTCTCCAACTAATAGAAGTTTATATTTTTTTGGTAATAGAGTCATCGCATGCAATAAAGTTTCATGATCTTTTGCCTTATTTAGACGAGCTGCCATTACTAATACTCTATCTCTATCTTCTACCCCTATTTTTTCTCTTAATATGGGAGTGGCCTTTGCAAAAACATTTAAATTTACTCCATTATCTACAATAGGATATCTATCTATTTTTTTATCTTCTAACCATTTCATTAGAGAATTTTGAACTGCTTTTGTAATGCAAATTACTTTAGAGTATCTTCTATATAGTATTTTTTCAACTATTTTAAATACCTTCTTATCTCTTCTATTATTATAAGTACTGTGCTCAGAAGTTATATATCTTCTCTTCTTTCGACCAGATTTAAAAAGTTGTGTGAAGTCTAAGCAAGAAGCTAAAGCTGTCCAAAATTGTGCATGAGTGAGATGGGTATGTACAATATTATATTTTCCATTTTTTATTACACTAAGTATTTCAAAAATATTTTTATATGATGTTTTTGAATTATATTTAGATGTAATACTATCTAAAGTAAATATATTCTTTTTATCAAAAAGGACTAAAACATCTACATCTTCCCCTTTTTCTCTCTGTAAGTTAACTATATCAACTAGTAATTTTTCGGCGCCCCCTAATTCTAGGGATGTTATTATGTGTAGAATTTTCATCTTTTTACCTACCTTTCTACTCTTAATAATTTATCTTTATTTTTCTGAGTTTTATTTATTTATTTATTTATTTATCAAACTATAAACTAAAGATTGAATATATCTTATAAAAAATTTTATTTTATTTTTTAATGGTATATTATATGTTAACATCTCTCTATAATATAATATAAACCCTTTTGGATTTTTTTTAATTATCTCTTTAAATCCTTTTGTATAACCACCATCTATATATTCAAAATTATAAATAGGTATATTAACATATCTTAGATTATATTTCTGTCCTATCCGATTCCAAACTAATCCCTCAGGAACAAATTTTTCCCCTTCTATTTCAGGAAATCTAAATTTTTTAATTATATTTGTTTTAAAAACTTCCGCTTTATCCCCTAATATATTTTTATTATAAAATATATCAATTGGATTAGAATCTATTATCTCTTGTGGAAATTCAGGAAAATTATACCCTGAAATATTGTGCTTTCTAAAAACCATTCCTCCAAACTCTTGAGGTAAATCTTTTGAGTATTTTTCAATTAATTCTGTGGCATTTTCAGATAAATAATCATCACTATCAACTATAAAAAAATATTTTCCACTAGCTAAATCTAATCCATGATTTATTGCTCTCATTTTTCCGCCATTAGGTACTTTTTTATAGAGTATAGTAAATAGACTCTCTTCTACAAAAGAGTCTATTAATATTTTTGTATTATCTTCTGAACCATCATCTACTATAACCCACTGAAAATTTTTAAAATTTTGATTTTTTAATGAATTATATAAAACTTTTAAATAATTTTCTCTATTATATGTTGGTGTAAAAATAGTAATTAAAGGTTCCATATTATCTTCCTTTTCCAAATAGTACAGTTTTTAAAGTTCTAAACATTATTACCATATCTAAATGGATATTCTGATTTTTTACATAATAAAGGTCATACTCTAATTTATGTTTTGCATCATCTATACTAGCTCCATAAGGATACATTACTTGTGCCCAACCAGTTAAACCTGGTTTTACAAGATGTCTTAAATTATAATAAGGTATAATTTGTTCTAACTCTTTTATAAATACCATTCTTTCAGGTCTTGGACCTATAAAACTCATATCTCCCTTAATTACATTCCATAATTGAGGCAATTCATCTATTCTTGTTTTTCTCATAAAGTTTCCAAATTTAGTAACACGAGGATCATTTAAAGTAGCCCATTTGGCTCCATCTTTCTCTGCATCATTTCTCATACTTCTAAATTTATATACATTAAATTCTATATTATTTTCTCCTACACGAGCTTGACTATATATAATTGGCCCAGGACTTTCAAGTCTTACAATTATAGCTGCAATAGCCATAATCGGAAGAGTCATTAACCCTATTATTAAAGCTAATATCAGATCAAAAGCTCTTTTTATCTGTTTTTCAAAATTACTATATAATAATCTAAATCCATAAGCATTTAAAATCCATTTTTCATCTATAGTATCAACATCTATCTTTCCTTCCATCTCTTGTAAAAAATCATAATAGTTTTTTACTTCTACTCCTGAAATTCTAACATTAAAAAGATGTTTTGTTTCCTCTTTTGTAAATTTAGGTTTCCCTAACACTACTAAAGAAATCTTATTTTCTTTAGTAAATTTTGATAAATTCTCATCTATATTATAAGGGTAAGGAACATATTTATATCCTTCTAATATTGTAAGTCCTTCTTCTATATTTGTTTTTGTCTTTCCATTTCCCAATACAGTAACATATCCTGTTTTGAATGTAGCTTTTAACATCATACCTCTAATAATAATTTGAGCCATTAAATAAATAACTAAAAAAGGCAATAGCCAAAAGTCCCATGAGTATATAAACCATAAAAAGAAAAATGTTATATTTATAACAGAACTCATAAATATTTCACCTTTTTTATATTTTGGAATGTGAAATTGAATACCTCCTGTTATATAAAGGCATAAATTTATTAAAAAAAACAGTATTGCTGAGATTACATTCATATCTTTTCCAATTGGTAAAAGATAAT
>CAMTIW010000184.1 GCA_947072665.1 uncultured Fusobacteriaceae bacterium
GGGTCTACAGTTAAAGATATTCTCGTCATCCCTAACTTTTTAGCCCTTATTTCACTATGCTCTATCAGTTTAGTTCCATATCCTTTATTTCTATATTTTTCTCTTGTTAAAAACCCATATAAAAAAAGTTCTTCTTTATTCATAACCTGCATATATTCAGCTACAGATACTATTTCACCTTCATCCATAACTATAATAATCATTCCATATCTTACAAAAGCTTTTATTAACCAAGCATCTGCTCCACCATTAACGCCAAAAACTTCTTCCTCTATATCAATCAACTTATTTATAAGGTCTTTATCTGATATTTTTACTTCTTTAAACTGCATTAACTCCTCCTTATATAATTATTTTTTATTTTTTTGTATCATATTTATTTTTCCCTAAACCTCTTCTAGCACATTAATAAGGCATATTCCATTCTTGTTTATATTTTTTTAATTTTATCATTAATATTTATTTTTCCTTATTTCTCATAAGTATGATAAAATTAAAAATATGATTTTTTATAAAAGGAGTGTTATTTATTACAAATGAGAAATATTAAATTAGTTTATAAATATGATGGAACCGACTTTTATGGTTTCCAAAGGCAAACTAGTGCTAGAACTATCCAAAGAGAAATAGAGAAAGTTCTTTTTACCATAACAAAAGAAAATATTAACTTAACTTCTGCAGGAAGAACAGATAGAGGAGTCCATGCTTTTATGCAGGTCTCTAACTTTTTTACAAGTTGCCCTATACCTACCAACAAATTACTTTTAACTTTAAATAATGCTTTACCTTTAGATATATCTATAACATCTGTTGAAGAAGTTCACAAGAATTTTAGTTCACGTTTTTCAGCTAAAGAAAGAAGTTACAAATATTTTCTAACTTTAAAAAAAGATCCTTTCAGTAATAGATTTGCTACATACACAAAAGAATATATAGATTTAAATAAATTTTTAGAAGTTTTAGAACCTTTGAAAGGTGCTCATAACTTTAAAAATTTTAAACTTGCTGACTGTACTAGTAAACACCAAAATAGAGAAATATATTCTATAACTGGAGAGCAACTCAACGAACATAACATAGTTATAGAAATTAAAGGGAATGCCTTCTTAAAGTCGCAAATAAGAATAATTATAGGTACAGCTTTAGAAATATATTTAGGAAAAAAACCTAAAGATTACTTCCAGCAAATGCTAACAGACTTTTCAAAAGATTTTTTAAAAGCTGTTGCTCCTCCTAATGGTCTATTTTTATCAGATATTCAGTACTACGAAGAAATAAATTATTCTAATATTACAAATGAAAACCTATAATTTTATTATAGGTTTTTTATTATTTATAATTACTCATTTAATTATTTAACTAATCTTTATCTCTCAACTGACTATCTTCCCTCTTTGAAATCTTTTTTTATTCTTGCACGATTTTTTATTATTTTTATATTTTCAATTTTTTTAGCAGAAACAGTTATCTTTTTATCATATTTTCTTTCTGGCAATTGATTTAAATTAGAAATATCTTTAGTATATAAAACGTCCCTTATTTCTAAAGATATATTCAATTCATTTTCAATCTCTTTTAACATATATGAATCTTTTTCAGTTAAAATCAAGTTACTCTCTCCTGATTTTCCAGCTCTTCCTGTTCTTCCTATTCTATGAATATAAATCTCTGCATTTTCTGGCGCATCATAATTATAAACATGTGTAACTCCGCTTACATCAATTCCTCTCGAAACTATATCTGTAGCTATAAGAAATTGAACTTCTAGATTCTTAAAACTTTTGATAATTTTTTCTCTTTTAGCTTGTGGAATATCGCTGTGTAATTTTTGACAACTAAACCCTCTTTCCGTTAGTAATTCATCCAATTTATCAACTCTAGTTTTTGTTCTACAAAATATTATCCCCATAAAAGGGTTATCTTCATTTATCATTTGGCATAAGATATCTATTTTTCTTCTATCAGTTGTCTCTACACACTTCTGTTTTATTTTACTTAAACTATCTTCTTTCTCTTCTATAACAACAACATCAGGCTCTATAGTAAATCTATAAGCTATCTTTTTTATCTCTGAAGATAATGTCGCACTAAAAAGTAATGTTTCTCTTTTTTTTGGACATTTTTTTACAATCTCTTCCATTTCATTTTTGAAACCTAACTCTATCATTTGGTCTGCTTCATCTATAATTAAAGTTTTTATTTGTGATAAATTAATCATATTTTTATTTATACAATCAATTAATCTCCCTGGAGTTGCAATTATAAAATTAGCGCTACTTTCTACCTTATAATTATTAGAAAGTTCTCTTCCTCCATACATTAAAACCGATTCTACTTTTTCTTCTACATCTATATTTTTTAAAACTTCACTTATTTGTAAAGCCAACTCTCTTGTAGGAGTTAGTATTAATACTTTTTCAGATGCTCCCTTATAAACTCTTTCTAATAAAGGCAATAAAAAAGCTAAAGTTTTTCCACTTCCTGTTTTACTTTGAGCTATTACATCTTTTTTAAAGAAAATTTTCGGTATAACCTCTTCTTGTATTTCTGTAGGAATTTTTATTCCCATTTTTTTTAATTTATCACTTATAACCTTTTTTATTCCTAAAATTTCAAACGTCATTCTGTTCTCCTTAACGCACTTTAATGCATTTTTTTATTTTTATTTTAAAATATTAACACTACATATTATAGCATTTTATTTATTTATTTAAATAATATATTTCATATCCTAGCTAAAGAATAATTTATTTAAATATTTATATAATTTCTAGTATATAAAAAAACTCAGTATATATATAGATACTGAGTTTTTATTATTAGACTAAGTTTTTTATTATATTAATTTTTCTATATATATCAACTTTTTTCTAAATTTTAATATTTTTTATTAGTTTAGTGGTAATATTTTAATTTCAACTCTTCTATTCATAGCTTTTCCTTCAGGAGTTGAGTTAGTTGCTATAAAGTTAGATGCTCCATAACCTGTAGACATTAATCTTCCTGATGCTACTCCTCTTTGAGTTAAGTATTTTGCAACACTTTGAGCTCTTCTTTGAGATAAATCTGCATTCACTTCTGGAGAACCTGTATTATCTGTGAATCCTGATACTACAACTCTTGATTCAGGATACTGCTTTAATGTATTTGCAATAGAGTTTAAAGGTCCATAAAAACTTGATGATATTTGAGAACTTCCACTTGGAAAACTTACTCCACCTGGTAAAGTTAA
>CAMTIW010000185.1 GCA_947072665.1 uncultured Fusobacteriaceae bacterium
CTCCTATTATTTGGCTATTTTTTGTTTTTTGTAGTACTCACAGCTGAGTAGTTACTTATTTATTTGATATTTTAGATATTCTATTAAAATATTTTAATTTAGATGAATTTGATTTAAAATTATCAAAAATTAGTGAAGTTAATAAATGATCAGCTTGTGATAGTATAGGGTATTGAGTAGTTGCCTCAGAACTGAGCATATCTACACCATAATCATCTAATCCTATATCCCAAGAGATTAGACCAGCTAAATCATTTTCTAAAACCCATTGACATTTTTTAGTAAGAGATCTTTCATCTTCAAAAGTATAAAATAATCCAGCTACTTCATTATATAGATAAGGAGTTTCTGATTTTATATCATAGTAATATTTAAAATCAGCACCAATTAATGTAGTACCTGAATGAGGATTCTCCGGATTACTTATTCTTATATTTTGTCCACTTATTAAACGGTTTAAATGATTAAGAGCTAAAACACCAGCACCTCTTCCTCCATCCATTGTTCCAGGTGCAGAACAGCCTTTAGCACCGCTTAAAAAAGCATTAATATTTGTTTCTGCATATAGCCCTGGCATATCTGTTAACCAACCAGAAGCAGGTTGAAATATACCAGCCCATCCTCTTGAATAAAAAGGAGTCCCTACATTTATTTTCTTTGGTGAAATTTTATAAGTTGTTGCTATATATTTAATTAAGTTACTAATAGACATAGCATATCCGTTAGGATTAGTTATATGTACAGGTTCTTTTTCATTTTGAAATAAATAAGAATGATGATTTGTATGGGAATCAAAAGCTCCGTGAACATCATATGTCATATAGCTAATATAGTCGCAAGTTGAATGCCAATATTCTATACCACTTTTTTCAATATGATTTTTTCCAGAAACAATAGCACAAGATAAGAAATAATATTTTCCATCTTCTTTACCGGCATTGTCTAAAGCTATTCTTAGGGATTTCATTAATTTTGAAAATAAAATATTTTCATCATCTTGAGCTCTAGGAGTTCCTAAATCATTTTTATTATCAACTAAATCTCCCATTCTTTGAGCACAAGGAAATTCCCAATCGATATCTATTCCACAAAAATTAAATTCTCTTATGAAGTCCACACAACGTTTAACAAAATATTCTCTTTTTGAATCTGAAGCAGCATCTCTAAAGAAACCAGAACGAGACCAACCACCTAGAGAAGCCATTGCTTTAACATAAGGGAATTTTATAGCCATTTCCATAAATTCTGTCATATAAGGATTAGTTCCACCATAGTTGGAAAAAGCAGCCCCAGGATCAAATATATTTGGAGAAATATTAAGGTTTCCTGCACCTAAAACAACATCATTAGCAGTTTTAGTAAGGTGAGAAATATCGTCTTTATTTGTTATGAATTTATTTTGATAATCTGGAGCAACATCTACAAATGCATATTGCATATGTGATATTTTATTCCATGGGCTTATTTTTGGTGTATATTTTCTAGACCCCCATTTTCCCCATTCAGCAGAATAAGTTACGTGCATTTTTTCCATGGGAGTTCCAATTCCTATAACAGAAGAAACATTCATTGGGAAAAGATGGGCATTAGGTTTTTTTCCAAGAGAATCCATTAAATGATGACCAGTACAATTAATATTTAATTCTTCAGAAGTAGAAAGTTTTGTCCAAGGAGACCACTCACCATTAATCTTAGGTCCATCTCCAGTTGCAGCCCAACCAGTATGTCTAAAATGAGAACCATCATGGAAAACTATTTTATTTGTGGCAGCACCATATTCTATTTCTTTGTTCCATTGTGGATAATTACAATATTTCACAGCATTTTCACCAGTAGTTATTTCTATTTTTCCAGTGGTACTTTTATAATATACAGTGACGTTATCTTTAGTAATTTCATCTCTTAAATAAGTAACTTTATAAACAATTTTCAAGTCTTTATTAGTTGGATATTTGTTAGGTACTATATTTTTAGCAGAACCTCTATTTATAGCTGTATGAACGGTATCTAATAATTCTACTAATTTTCCATCTAAATATACTCCAACTTTACTATCCAGTTGTCCCCAAGTGTTATTAAGTGTTATTTCATAATTACCGTTAGCTTCCACTGTATAAGCCCATAAATTAGAGAAAGGAAGTGTATTAGGGAATTCTCCATTTCCAACTGGTGGTTGAACTTCTTCAGAAATAGTAACAGTATTAGATGTTACTTCTTTAGAACCATTATTCCAAAAACAATTTAGTGTAAAATAGTAAGTTCCAGGTTCTTTTGATGTAAAAATAGTTGTATCTTTGTTTGTTGTAGTCTCTATAGTCTCTATTTTTATATTATTTTTATAAAGATCATATTTTAAATTTACTATAAATTCTTCATTTTTGTCGAAGATTACTTTTCCTATTAAAGTATTTTGAGATTTTGTTAAAGTAACTTCTTTTATGTTAGGCTCTAAATCTGTTTCAGGTAAAGGCGGTAAAATATCTTCACCATTTCCAGAATCTTTTAATATTTTTTCTATTTTTTGAATTAACATTTTAAAAAACATATAATTTTCTAAACTTGTATTTTCAGTTAAATTTTTAGAAAAGGTATTCATTTCTTGTACCAAGGGTTCTAACAAATCAGATAGAGTATTATCTGTTATTAAAAAACATCTATTATTAATATCATTAACTTTATTTATTGTGTTTTCATATATTTTATTTAATTGATCTTCTTTTTTTATTATTGGAAATAATGTACTATTATTTTTTATCATTTATCCTCCAGAGAATAACTCTTATTTTTTTGATGTAATTTAAAATTTTCTTCTAATTTCATTCGATAGATTGAAGTATTTTTATCATAATCTTTATATTTTTCTAAAAATAAGTTTAATTTTGTAATTTCAATTGAAATTTTAACTAATTCTTCATTAACTTCTTGAATTTCCTTTAAAAATTTATCACAATTAGAATTGATTAATTGTTTTTCTAGCTCAAAGAGAGAAATTTCAATTAAAATAATTCTTGATGATAATTGTGAAATATTTTCTAAAAAAGAACTATCAGAACTATCTTTTTTATTTAGTATATTCATATAATCTTTTTTTATCTGTAAATATTTTTCATGATAGTATTCACATTTCTCTTCTGCTTCTTTATTACTAGAAGTCAGATTAATAATTTCTTCCTTTAGCTTCTTATTTTTTTTATAAAAGAACATAACTCTCCTTTTTTTAT
>CAMTIW010000186.1 GCA_947072665.1 uncultured Fusobacteriaceae bacterium
ATTAGATAGATCTTTCTCAGATACTTTTCTTGAAAAAGTTATATTCTCTTCAACTGTAAGCCAAGGCATTAAACGGCTCTCTTGAAAAATAAGAGAACATTTAGGTGTTTTATTAATATTTTCTATGTGATATTTAATTTCACCACTACTAATTTTATCTAAAGATGATAAAATTTTTAAAAGAGTTGTTTTACCACAACCACTTTTTCCTAATATAACAGTAATTTCATCATTGGGAATATTTAAAGATAAATTTTTAAATACATTTATTGTTTTTAAATCCATTTCAAAGGATTTTGAAATATTAATTAAGTTAAATCCACTCTTCATTTATAAATCTCCCCTTTAAAATTTTTTTAATTGTTAGTTTTAAAAGGTAATCAGTAAAAATTCCTAGAAAACCAATAGAAATAATTCCTACAATTACGACATCTGGTCTAAAAAGCTGTTGACCATCTAAAATAAGATAACCTAGCCCAGAAGAAGCAGCAATCATTTCAGCCCCAATGATAGCACGCCAGCTATATCCAAGAGCTAGTTTAATTCCTAGAAGGATATCTGATGAAGCAGAGGGAAGTATTATTTTAAAGAAGATATCTTTTGAAGAAAAATAGAAGGTTTTACCAACTTCTATTAATTTAGGATCACAAGAAGAGATTCCTTTTTTTGTATTTAAAAATATGGGGAAAAATGATGCTAGAATTATAACAAGCATCTTAGCCTCTTCACCAATACCAAACCAAATAATTATAAGAGGTACTAAGGCAAGAGGGGGAACATTTCTAAAAAAATTAAGAATAGGTTCAAATAATTTATAAATATTAGGTTTTAAGCCTAATATAACTCCAAGGGGAAATGCAAAGAAAAATGCAAGAAAAAATCCTGAGAGAACTCTTATGAAGCTTATGCTAATGTGTTTAATAAGCTGTCCATTTTTTAGTAAAATATATCCTGTTGAAATAATTTTACTAGGCGGAGGAAGAATATAAGAATTAACAATATTAAACTTTAAAATTAGTTCAATAATTAAAGTGAAAACTATAAACAAAAATATTTTTTTCATGATTAACCTCATTCGTATTTTTTTATTGATAAATATATTTTAACACATATTATGGGGGATAGGCTAAAAAAAAGTTATTCAGAAAATAAAATAACACCTGTTAATCTATATAAAATCATAAGATTAATAGGTGTTATTTTATTTTTTATATGATAATTAAAAATTATTTTAACGAATTATTTTTTTTGTATTTTGCTCTTTAGAAGCTTTAGCTTGGCGAGTAATTCTATCAACACAAGCTTTTGAAAATCTATCTATAATAGAAGAAATATCAGAGATTATAATTAATCCTTTATAAAGATCATTTTCAGATATTTTTTTAGAAACCGAATATCCTTTTTCTGTTAAAATAAAATCACTTTCAAATTCACTATAAGACACTTTAAGATCACTTTCAATTTCAGAAAAAATTTGACTAATAGTAAGAGAAAATAATTTTTTTGTATCATTAATTGACTCAGTAAGACTTAGTTTAGGTTTAAAATCATTCCAATGTTTATTTCCTACATCTACAAAAGATTTTTGATAACTCATAATAACCCTCCTTAAAACTATATTGATATGATATTGTTAGGAAAAAAACTAACAATTCCTTTAAAATTATTGACAAAATTAAAATATAAAATTATAATCACCATAATTAACTAAAAATAGGAGATGGAAACTATGAATAATAAAAAAATAACATATGTTAAAGGTGGATTAAATTGTGCCGAAACAATAATAGATGCATTTAATAAAGAATATAATTTAGAAATCCCAGTATCTCTTGGAAGTGGAATGGGATCAGGATTAACTACAGGTTCTGTATGTGGAGCTGTAAATGCAGCAGCAGTTATAATAGGATCTTTAAAAGGTAGAAATTCAAAAGATGAAACAAATGAAGCAAGAGAGTTAGTAAATAAACTTATGAAAATGATGAAAGAAAAATATAATAGTGAAATTTGCCTTGATTTAAAAAGAGATAAAATAGATTGTCAGGAAATAATTGAGTTTGTATTTGAAAAAACAGGATCTATTTTAGAAATAGAAAAGACAAAATAATTTATCTGATAATCTAGTCAAAATAAATTGTAAATATAACTTATAAAATTATAGATATAAATACAGATACCAATATGGAAAAAAATATAAGAGCATGATTTTAAGTAATTAGAATCACGCTCTTATTTATTTATACTGCTTGTCTTTTATTTACAAAATCGCTAATTCTAGGATTTATATTTTCTAAAAAGAACTCTTTTGGGGTTCCTTTAGATATAATACTTCCATTTTCCATAAAAATAATAGTATCAGAAATTTCTTTGACAAACTCCATCTCATGACTAGATAAGACTAGAGTTATACCTAGATTTCTAAGATTTTTTATTACTTTTAAAACCTCAGTCGCCATCTCAGGATCTAAGGCTGAAGTTGGTTCATCCAAAAAAAGAATATCTGGATTTCTTGCAAGTGCTCTAGCTATAGCAACTCTTTGCTTTTCTCCACCAGAAATAGTTTTTGGCATCTGATTTTCTTTTCCAAGAAGGCCAACAAGTTCTAAGAGTTTCATACCTTTTTCTATAGCGCATGATTTTTTCATTTTTTCAACAACTAATAGAGCTTCTATTACATTTTCAAGGACGGTTTTGTGAGGGAAAATATTGAAATTTTGAAATATCATACCTTTATTTTTGCATGCTTCATTAAAAATTATTTTCCCAATTACATCTTCATCAAGACCTATTAAACTTCTTAAAAGAGAAGTCTTTCCACTTCCAGAAGGACCAATTAGGGATAAAACTTCACCTTTTTTAACTTTTAAATTAATGTTATTTAAAATTGTTTTACTTTGGATTTTTCTAGTTAAATTTACTATTTCTATTTGCATTTTATATCACCACTTTATTTTCTATTTTTTTTAAATAATATTCTATTATTGTTGAAAGAATTAAATAGATAGCTCCACAAATTGCAAAGGGAATAATTGAAAACTCCCTTGTTACAATTTCACGTGAATTTCTTAAAATCTCAGCAACTCCAATTGTAGAAATAAGAGAAGTGTTTTTTATAAGTCCTAACAATTCATTTCCTATAGAGGGCATTGCTGTTCTTAAGGCTTGAGGAATAATTATTCTATACATTGTTTGGGTATAATTCATTCC
>CAMTIW010000187.1 GCA_947072665.1 uncultured Fusobacteriaceae bacterium
CTAGATTAAGAATTAAAATTTCAAGTTCCTTGTCTTCATAAAGATTAGATTGAATATCTGGAAGATATGAAGTACTATAATTTATTTTTTCTTTAAAAATTTTACTTAGGACAAGTTTTTGAAATGGAGTATAAGAGTCTTGTCCTATTAAATATTTTTTTATATCTTGAAAAAGTTGTGACTCTTTAATTGCAAAAGATTCAAAGGAATAATCTTTAAAAATAGAGATAAAAATATTATAATTTTCATCAGTTTCAACAATATTATTAAATTTAACCAAAAAGTTAACCTTAGTTTTTAAATTATAATTTTTCAAGAGATAACTTGTTTGAGAATCTAAAAAACTAATATTTTCACGATTGTTATAAACAATAGCTGATTCGTTAGAAAATTTAATTTTCCCCTGAGAAACAGAGATGTTTTTTTTAGTATAAATTACAGTTTTTATAGGAAAATTAATATCTTTAATATCAAAATGAGATTCTAGAGATAAAGGGGATTCAATATAAGGTTTTATATCTTCTATGTACAATTTATATTGAAATCTTTCTTTATAAGTTTCAAGTTTTAATTTAAATGCAATATTGATAAAAGGAGATTTTATTATATCTGGTAATAGGTCAGCTGAATTCCACCAAATACAATTTTTGACTTCGATACCTTTATCTAAAATCGTCATGAGTAAATGATTTTTTTCTTTTCCAATGGCTCTAATATCTCTATATTGTACATTAATTAAGGAAAATAAAGGAGCAGGATTACCGAAACCATAAGGTTCTAAAAGTTTCAAATTATCTATTAAATCATATGAGATTTTATAAATAGGGATTTGTTTTTCTATTTTAATAGGTTTTAACGTATCTTCTTCTTTTAATATTTCTGCACAGTAGGAGTCTATATCTAAATAAAAATCATCTAAATTTTCAAGTGGAATAGAAAAACCAGCAGCTCCATGATGTCCTCCAAATTTAGTAAGATAATGAGAGAATTTAGTAAGTCCCTCAATCATATTAAAAGCTTCAGTACTACGACAAGATGCTTTGGCAAATTTTTCTTCTTTATCAATTTCTAAAACTATTGTAGGTTTATAAAATCTATCTAAAATTTTAGAAGCAACAATACCTATAACCCCATGATGAAATTCTTTATTTGCTATTAATATTAAACTTTTACTTTCTAAGTTTTTAATTTCTATTTCTTCAAAACATTTTTCTTGGATTTTTTCTTGAATGATTTTTCTATTTTGATTATTCTCAATAAGTTTTGGAATTAGGTCATTGTAAATCATATGATCTTGACAAATGAATAGTTCCACTGAAGTTTTGGCATCTTCAAGTCTACCTGCAGCATTGAAAACTGGTGCAAGGATAAAACCAATATCGTAAGGAGAAAAAATATGGGTGTTATAATCTTCAAAAAATAATATTTTGAGTAGTGCTTTTAATCCTTTAGATTTAGATTTTTTTAGAAGTTCTAATCCATACTTAACAAAAATTCTATTATCTCCTTTAAGGGGAACTATATCAGCTATAGTTCCTATGGCAACTATATCGAGGTAAGAGTATATTTCCTCTTTTTTATTAAGTTTTGTATATGTAGCTAATAGGAGCATGAAGACTGTTCCTACCCCTGCTAAATATTTAAAAGAATAAATATTTTCATCGCGTTTAGGATTAATAATACTAAATGCTTCTGGGAGTTTATTATTTATTATATCATGATGATCAGTTATAATAAGATCAATACCAATATTTTTAGCATGAATTGCTTCATTAATAGAAGTAACACCACAATCTACAGTGATAACAAAAGAGCCACCTTGATCTCTTATAGATGAGAGAGCTTCTATACTCAAACCATATCCTTCATCTCTCAGGGGTATATAATAGGAAACTTTGGCTCCTATAGCAGTTAAGGCTAAATAACACAGAGAGGTAGAGGTTATTCCATCCACATCATAATCACCGTACATCCAGATAACTTCATCATTTTTAATGGCTTTTAAAATTCTGGATACTGATTTTTCCATATCTTTAAAGGTAAAAGGATCCCCTATGTTATTTAAAGATGGATTTAAAAAATTGAGTATATCTTTTTCTTCTGTTATCTCTCTATTTTTTAAAATATTTAAAAGATCTTTATTAATACTATTATTATTTTCTATAATTTTATTGTTTTGATTTTGATAAATCCATTTACTATTTCTCATTTTTTTCCTTTCTAATATAATGCTTTATAAAATAAATAAGTTAAAAGAAGATTTGATAGTTCTTCTTTTAGCTTTCCGTCTGAAATTCTATCTAAATAGAAATCATCATTTTCAAAATAAATATTATCTCTAATTTTTTTACCATAAAGATATTCTATTAGTGTTGCAATTTTATTATTTTGATTTTTTTTCAATAGATTCTGTAGTTCAAAAGTTCCTTTATCAATATTATAACTAGGGTTAAGTAGAGAGTCTATACTATTTAAACTATTTGAATTAATGTTTATTTGCATAAGTCCATATTTATTTGTTTCTGAAATTTTTTCTTTATTAAAAGCACTGGAGAATTGAATAATTGTAAAAATCATATCTTCAGGAACATTATAAGTGACAGCTGCTTTACTGACTAGTTCTTTATAATACTGAGGATATAAAAAAGTAATGAGGTTTCTATATTTATAAAAACTAGAACTATTTTTGATAGAGTTTAGATAAGCTAAATGATAAAAATCTCCTGCTTCAAACATTTGAGTTAATAAAAATATTTTTGTTGTATTGCTTCCAGAAAGAAGTTTAGTATTATCTATTTCTAGTTGTAAAAGATTTGAATCTTTAAGTTGTGCAATTTTATGAAGTTTTTTTAATTCTGAATTATTATTTATTTCTTTCAAATTTAAATAATAATATTTATTATTATTTATAATGGTATTAACCATTTCACCAGTTAGTTTAATAGAGGGAATAGCAGAAAATAAATCTATTTTTTCAGAAATTTTATTATTACTATCTTTATCTAAATCTAAAGAATTAAGCAATAAAAATAGATAATTACTTTGATAACTAAAAGGATATTTTTTTATAAAGTTTACTGATTCTTTTATACCATCATTATATTTTTTTAATTTAAAATAAGTGTTGATAATAATCATTTGTTCATTTTTAGTTGGAGATTTTATGTGTTTTGAAAGAGTTATAATAT
>CAMTIW010000188.1 GCA_947072665.1 uncultured Fusobacteriaceae bacterium
CAACTTCAATATATAAAATGCTATGCTTATTTTCTTCCATAGTTATTTTCAATTCTTTTAAATCATATTCTATACTATTAATTTCTTCCTCTTCTAAAAAAATACTTAAATCTTTCCCTATAAATTCTCTACTCATATTTTTTCCTTTTGGTTATGTCATTATTTTAAAAGTAAAATTACTTTTCCTATATAAATTTTATCTCCACTTTGTACCTTTAAAGGTTCACTTTCTAATTTTATTTTTCTACTGTCGCTTAGTCTTTCCAATCCTGTTCCATTTCTTGAATTTAAGTCTTCTAAGTACCATCCTTTATCAGTCTTATTTAGAACAGCGTGACTTCTACTTATAAGATGCGGTTCTCCTGTCTCAGATAGATCCACTTCAACTTTTATTCTTGAATTTTTCCCAATTAAAAGTGCTGTTGATTTTCCTATATTCCATGTTTTTACATCGTATCCATCTCTATTTTTTAAAATTATCTGACTTAAAATATCTCTTGCCTTTTCTCTTTTGTCTTCTATTTGCTGCACTATTTTAAATTCTCTTATTATTTGAGTTTGCTCATATTCGATAAATTCTCTTTTTATTTTTAGACAATATGATAATATATATATGATTAATCCTATTACAAGAATCCCTAGAGTATTTTCTATACTTTCCTTACTATAATCATTTGACTTAATGTATACTAAAGCTATTATTCCAATAATTATCCAAATAAAAAATTCTAGTTTTGATTTTTTATAATCATTTTTTTTTAATTCTCTCTTCTTATATTTTTTTTCTCCCATTTTTATAAAAAATTTTCTCAATAAATACATTACATTAACTCCTCTTTATTTTTTTACTGAAAAAAAAGATTCAAACATACTGTTAGTCTTTTTCTTTAATTCATATTCTTCTTTTTCCTCTTGTTTTTCTTCATTAAAAAAATTTTTAAACAAATCATTTACTCCAGTTTTAGAGAATTTTTCATAGATATTATTGTAATCAGATGTATTTTTTCTTTGCTCTCCTATTTTTTCATTAAAAAAATTATTCGACGCATTTATTTTTTTATCATACTCCTTTCTTTTTTCTCCATCTGAAAGAGTTGTATAAGCCTCATTTATTTCCATAAATTTCTTCTCTACTTCTTTTCTTTTACTTTCAGATTCATTCATATATTTATCTGGATGATATTGTTTCGCTAAATCTCTATATTTTTTCTTTAAACTTTCACCATTCACATTTTTATCTACATCTAACACTTCATATAAATTTCTCATTATTTCTCCACTTTGAATTATTCTAATATCATTTTTTGTATATTATTATTATCACTTTTTTTACTTAAAAATTTATTTTTTGACTTCTTTAATACTTCTTCAAGTGCATAATATATATCTATATTTTCATAATCACTACTTTCTATTCCTAATTTTATTCTCAAATACATATCCAGAGATTTTCTCTCTAAAATCCCTTCTAGAATCTTAAAACAAACTATCTGATCTATTGCTTCTATTTCTTTTTTTTCTAGTATTTCTTCTGCAAACAATTTTAAAAGCTCAATAGGTAGCCTTTTCCCTGTAGCTGTTGAATCAATTTGATTAACTAAATTTATTTGATTATATTCTTTTACGTGTCCAATGAACTTATTATAGTTCCTAATATTGGCCCCTTCTCTTCTTTTTATTCTACATAATTCCATCATTTTTTCATTAGGTAATTCTTCATCTAATGTAATTTTATAAAATGAAATTTGATATTTTCCATTTTCTTCATTTGGCAAAATTATTAATTTTAAAAAGTATTCTCCATCTTTTTCTGGAACTTCAACATCTATGAGATTTTTTAATCTATAAATAGTTTCCTCCCACTTAAAAATACCAGGTTCAATAGTTAATGTATTATCATGTACGTTAATTTTTAATCCTGTTATTACTCCATTAGAATATTTTCTATAATTCATATCAAAATATCCTTTCGCATCATCTCTTAAATATTCTAATATTTCCTTATCAAGTATGGAACCTCTTTTAAATAGAGGTTTTATATTTTTTATAATCATCCTTTTAACCTCAACTTTGAATCTTTTATTTTTTAAATAAAATAAACGGAGAGATAAGCTCTCCGTTTATTTCTACTCTTCAGAAAAAGCATATCCACCTTCAAATTTTACCTCTTCTAATTTCTCTTTCTTTTGCTTCATAGTAAGAATATATTCACCTACACCTTCCTTATCATTGTAGTCTTCTACATAATCAACTATAAATGCATTTGAAAAATCAATTTCTCTTACTATTACGCTTCCTGAAATTACTTTTAAGTTCATTACTCTATACGCATCAGAACTCTCTGCTGGTATTAATGACCACTTACCTATTTTTTTAGTATCGTCTGCTTCCTCTCCATTAACTGGAGTAATTATTTTTCCTTTTACTTCAATTTCTATACTTAAATCACTAGTTCTAGCATTTGAATCATTCGGAGTATCCGATATAAACTTAACTGATAAAATGTTGTCCTGTTTTAAAAAAATCTCCTCTTTCTTCCCTTTTATTTTTATTTCAAATCCCATTTTATATCTCCTTTTAATTTTTTTTATTTAAATAACACTAATTTTTTGTTATTTCTACTATTAAATTTTTAATATCGCCGTTAAATCCTATATGTAAGTAACAATTCTCTCCGTCTATTCCCATAGAAATATCATCACCTTGTTGAAGTATTGAATTTATATCTTCCTGTCTTGATAACCATTTATTTTTTTGACTGTCTGGTCTATTACTGAAAAAATCTCTTATTTTATCCTCTTTATAATCTTGAGTAATATATCTTAGATTTCTTTCTATGTAAGTTGATGTTATTGTTTTATAAAGAGGCTCAAATATTCCATCTTCATTTGTTGCTAAAGTTCTTGCTTTATATACTGTTATTGTACTTATAACTTCTCCATTATTTTGAGCATTATCAGAAGAAAAAATAAACCCAAAATTATTTCTATTTATACTATCTTTTATTGCCACTGTGTAACCTGTTATTTCTTTTGCCATTGTTGTGGCAATTTTATAACTATTATCTTTTCCTTCTAAATTAATTCTTACACCTGATTCTTGTGAATTTACTTTTTTATATCTTTTTCTTAAATATTCTGGACATTGATATGCTGCTGTTATACCTGCTG
>CAMTIW010000189.1 GCA_947072665.1 uncultured Fusobacteriaceae bacterium
TAAGTGCAGAAAATAATCAGTTTAAACTGTTAAAAAAACTTAAACAAAAAAAATATAGAGAGGAATACGAATTATACTTTGCTGAAGGAGTTAAATTTTTAGATTTTGATATTATTCCTGAGTACATAATAATAAGAGAAGATTTTTTAGATAATATTGAAGTTAAAATTTCTGATATTAATTGTAAAAAAATTTTATTACCTCAGCAGTTATTTAATCAACTTACATCACAAGAAAATTCTCAAGGTCTTATTTTAGTATATAAAATAAGATATTCTAAATTAGAAGATTTTAACTCTAATGTAGTTATCCTTGATAAGGTCGCTGATCCTGGAAATTTAGGTACTATTTTAAGAGTATGTGATGCAGCTGGATTTAAAGATATTATTCTTGTTAAAGGATGTGTAGATATCTATAACGAAAAAGTGGTTAGAAGCTCTATGGGTTCTATTTTTGGAGTTAATTTTATTTATCTTGATGAATCAGAAATTTTTGATTTTTTAAAGAAAAATAGCTATCAGACTTTTGTAACTGCTCTTGATAAAACATCTATTGAATATACAGATGTTAAACTAACAGAAAAAAATGCTTTTGTTTTTGGAAATGAGGGAGTTGGAGTTTGTAAAGAATTTTTGGATTTCTCAGATGAAAAGGTAATTATACCTATTTATGGTATTGCAGAATCTTTAAACGTTGCAATGGCCAGTGGTATCTTTTTATATAAAATGAGAGAGCTTATTAACAATAAATAAACTTATTAATCTATTTCTAGAATGATAAACTACTATAAAATATAAAATAATATACAAAAGAGAAGATTAAGATGGGATTCTATACTTATATTACAGTATAGTTTAATTTCTTTTATCTTCTCTTTTATAATTTATATTTTATATTTTATAATTAATGTATAAAACTTATATAATTTCTTACATAACTTCTAACATAACTTCTAACATAAAATTTGGGATTTGTCTTTTTTTCCATGTCATTTTCATCTCTTTAGATTTTTTTCTATAGTATTTTCTATATTCAATAACTGTTTCTTCTAATCCTAATATTTTAACTTCATCAACAACAGCAACATAAAGACCTGTTGCTTCTTCTTTATCAAATTTAGGTTTAACTAATTTTTTAGCTACATCATAACTTTTATGATTATTTTTTTTATCATATCTATATCTATATTCATGATTTAATTCTTTAACTAACTCCATTAACATGTCCCAGTGTGCTCCAGATTCACAAACCCATTTTACACTTGGATGATTAGCATGAGTCAATCTATAAGGAGCTTTTATCCCTTTTATATGAGATACAGAACATAAAATTTGTACGGCTTCTAGTAACATTTTTATAACATGCTTATCTGCATAAGCTTTCACATTTTCTTTAACATCACTAGATAGAATAAAAATATTCATAAATATTCCCCTTTACCATTCTTATGTCTTATTTCCCTTTACATATATTCTCTATTTTTTATTTTGATTATTTCTTTCATCTATCTTACTTTGTAATTCGTGATTTATTTTTTCAAAATCAATGTTTTGTCTAAAATTTCCTAATTTAATATTCGGCTTATTTTTTCCATGAAAATCTGTTCCACAAGTAATAATTAAGTTGTTTTCTTCAGCAACTTTTTTAAAAAATTCCGTGTCTTCATCTTTATGATAAGTGCTATAAACTTCTATTCCATCTATACCAGCTTTAATTAACTCATGTACAATGTTCTTATCTGATTTCAAATTGTTTCCAGGATGTGCTAATACTGCTATTCCACCTGCATCTTTAATTATTTTTATTGCATTTGAAAAGTCTAGAAACTCCATTGGAGTATAAGCAATCTTTCCTTGAGAGAAAAAATCCCAATAAAAATGTACAAAAGGCATATCATCTTTTTCTCCACCTGGAAGATAAGGTTGTAGAAGTTTATTTTTATGATTATTTTTTTCTTCTAGAATTACCTCCCCAATTAATTCCCCTGTAACAATTTGACCATTAGCCAATTTTAATATTTTATCCTTATCAACCTCTAAATCTGTTGAATCTTGTATTAGTCTTATTTTTTCTTCTGAATTAGCAATCTCTTGTCTAAAAACATCATCATAAATTTCATTAAAAATAGGAAGGGATGAATCAAAACCATATCCTAATAAATGTAAATTTAATCCATTATATGTGCAGTCTAATTCAACACCAGATATAACTTTAACATCTTTTTTCTTTCCATATTCTATAGCTTTTGTAACTCCTTTTACACTATTATGATCTGTAATTGCAATTACTGACGTATTATTATTTTTTGCTAAATCTACAATTTTTTCAACTAATAATTCTCCATCATCACTATAAATAGAGTGCATATGTAAATCTACTTTCATCCTTTTCCTCCACAGTTCATTTTTCTATAAAGTCTTATTCTATATAACTTTATAGAATCATTTTAGCATTTTTTATTTTTATATGAAAACAAGTTTTTTTAGAAATTTATTTCAATTAAATTTAATCTTTACTATTTTATTTAAAAGTGGTACTATTTACAACGAATTACTTTTCTTATTAAATTTATGGAGGGACTATGAAAAAATTACTAATTGTTTTTACTTTATTATTTTTAGTTGGATGCGGTAAAAACTTTGATCAAGATTCTTATGCTAAAAATCTTTTAGAAAATAAAGGGTTTATTATTGCGCCACATCAAGAAAACTTTAAATATCTTAGAAAAGTTTCTGGTATACTTAAATATACAGATTTTCTAATCATCCCAAAATCTGAATTTGAAGATGGAGATATTGATAAAACTTTTAATACTTATCTGAAAAAATTCTCTGGTTTTGGTAATCAAATTATTGCTCATGATAAAAATTATGTTGAACTTCTTAATCCCTTTGGACTTAAAATTTTTATATACAAAGATCAAGATTCAATTATAATAGTTAGTGGAAATGGTGAAGACTATCCTCTAATTACAGCTGATTTAATTAAATAGAAATAGAAAAAGGAAGAATTAGGTAATAATTCTTCCTTTTTCCTTAGTAGCATAATTAGTTGTAGAATAAATTATGAAATCCTTTTACATATTAGAGGTAATTTATTCTAACATAACTTATTC
>CAMTIW010000190.1 GCA_947072665.1 uncultured Fusobacteriaceae bacterium
ATATTTTTGATTGTAAATAGTTGACGACATATAATTCTATACTTTCCTAATATATGAAAAAAGAGATTGATATAATAAAATTCAATCTCTTTTTTTCATAAATATTTTATATTAATATATTAATTCTAATAATGAACATATTCCTATTACCCACATAGCTATTTTTAAATCTCTTATTTTTCCTGTAAATATACTTACTACAATATACGATACAAATCCAAAAGCTATTCCTGTAGAAATACTATATGTTAAAGGCATCATAATAATAATTAAAAAACAAGGTATTGCAATATCAATTCTATGAAAATCAATATCCAAAAGATTTTTGAACATATATACTCCTACCAACATAAGAGCTGGACCAGTAGCAAAAGCTGGTACGATTCCTATTATCGGTGAAAAGAAAAGAGCTAGTAAAAATAAAACTCCTGTAGTTACTGCAGTTAGTCCTGTTCTTCCCCCATCTGCAATTCCTGATGCTGATTCTACAAAAGTTGTAGTTGTTGAAGTTCCTAAAAGAGAACCTATAACAGTTGCCATGGCATCTGCCTCTAAAATTTTATTTACTTTTTCTATTTTCCCGTCTTTATCTACCATTCCAGCTTCATTTGCACAAGCCATTATTGTTCCAATAGAATCAAACAAATCAACAAACATGAAAGAAAAAATTGCACCTATTAATGATGGCTTTAATGCTCCCATTATATCTAACTTAAAAGCTATTGGACCAATACTTGGAGGTAGAGATATTATAGATTCTGGAACTACTACAACCCCTAATATCATTCCTAAAACTGTTGTTGTTACAATTCCTATTAAAATCCCACCTTTTATTCTTTTTATCTCTAAAAGCCCCATTATTCCAAAGCCTAGTAACCCTAAAACTATTTTTATATCAAACTTTCCAAGCCCTACAAGAGTTGCTGGATTTGATACTATAAGACCCATTCCACTCATTCCTATAAATGCAATAAATAATCCAATCCCTGCACCAACAGCTAATCTAAGCTCCAAGGGAATAGCTTCCACTATTTTTTCTCGCACACCTGCAAATGTTAAAATTAAAAATAAAACTCCCGAAATAAAAACAACACCTAATGCTTCTTCCCAAGTCGCTCCATTTCCTTTTACCAAAGTAAATGTAAAAAATGCATTCAATCCCATTCCTGGTGCCATAGCAAAAGGAACATTTACCCATAATCCTGCCAATATAGTTCCAATTGCTGCAGCTATACATGTAACACTTATTAAAGCTCCTTTATCCATTCCAGTTAAACTTAAAATCGATGGATTTACAAAAATAATGTATGCCATTGTTAAAAATGTCGTTGTTCCTGCTACAATTTCTTGCCTCACATTAGTTTTGTGTTCTGATAATTTAAAAAATTTCTCCATTTTTCCCCCGGTAATTTTAATTTTTTTTATATAAAAAGCCTGTACAATCTATAGAAGAGTACAGGCCTAAAAATAAAACATAAAAAAATCATTTATTTAATGACCCATAGCAAGTTATTTAAGGTAACTCGTAGAAACTCTTCACCGTATTTGAAGGATATATGGATATTATTATTAAATTGTCTTAAATTACAAATTTTAAATATTTATATAACAATTTATTATATACTATTTGTAGTTATTTTTCAATATTATTTACTTTATATTTTTTTTAAAAATTCAGATTTTAAATCCATTGATCCAATTCCATCAATTTTACAAGCAATATCATGGTCTCCATCAATTATACGAATATTCTTTATTTTCGTTCCACCTTTAACTACTAAAGAACTACCTTTAACTTTTAAGTCTTTAATTACTGTTACTGTATCACCATTTGTTAAAATAGTTCCGTATGCATCTTTTGTTATTTTTTCTTCTAATTCATCTTCTTCTGGTTTAATATTCCATTCATGAGCACATTCTGGACATACTAAAAAATCTCCATCTTCATAAGTATATTCTGATTTACATTTAGGGCAATTTGGTAAATTTATCATATTTTTTCTTCTCCATTAATTTTATATTTATATTTTAAGAATATGAATACATTACTACTATTATAAGCGATATTCAATTATTTTTCAAGTATTTACACAATATTTTATAAAATTCAATTGAATTTCTTCTATATTTATGTTATATTTTTAACAAGGATAGAAATTTAAATAAAAAAATTTAGGAGGAATTAAAAATGCAAAAAGGTCTTATTGTATCGTGTCAGGCTTTAGAAAATGAACCCTTACATTCTTCTTTTATAATGGCTAGAATGGCATTGGCAGCACAAATAGGCGGTGCTACTGGAATAAGAGCAAATAGTGTAGAAGATATTCTTGAAATAAAAAAAATTGTGAAGTTACCTATTATTGGAATTATTAAAAAAGATTATAAAGATATGAGTGCATATATTACCCCGACAATTAAAGAGCTAGAAGCTTTAATTTCTATTAATGTAGATGTTATCGCTTTGGATGCTACAATAAATGCTGATTTAGATTTTTTAAAATCATTAAAAATTAAATATCCTAATCAAAAATTTATGGCAGATATTTCAACAGTTGAAGAAGGACTAAGAGCTGAAAAGTTAGGGTTCGACTATATAGGAACCACTCTTGTAGGTTATACCAAACATTCCAAGAACAGTAATAATTTTGAAGTTTTAGAGACTCTTATAAAAAAATGTAAAAAACCTATAATTGCTGAAGGTAATTTCGATACTCCTGAAAAAGCTAAGCTTGCTATGGAACTAGGATCTTTTGCAGTGGTAGTTGGAAGTGCTATAACAAGACCACAACTAATAACTCAAAAATTTGTAACTGAATTAAATAAATAAATAAATAAATAAAAAAAAGATAGAATATTTTAATCTATCTTTTTTTATATATTTATTTTATTCCTTCATGTAATTCTTTATAAAGACCTTTATTTTTTAAAAGTTCTTCATGACTTCCCATCTCTTCAATTCCATTATCTGTTAAAACTATAATTTCATCAGCATTTTTTATTGTAGATAGTCTATGAGCTACAACTATAGTTGTTCTTCCCTTACAAAGGTCATTTAATGAATTCTGAATTAAGT
>CAMTIW010000191.1 GCA_947072665.1 uncultured Fusobacteriaceae bacterium
AAATAATTTTATTTGTTTTTAATATTTTAATATTTCAATACTTTAATATTACAAATTCAGATTTTATATTATATTTTTCTTCTATTCCCTGCTCTTGTAACATAATTTTTATTATCTCTTCATACTCTTCTATTTGCCTAACATCTTTTTCTCCAGTTTTATAATCAACAATAAAAATCTCTCCTTTTTCTTGAAGTGTCGGCTTTTTTATCATTAATCTATCTATTCTTTTTAACTCTCCGTTTTGAGATCTTACCTCATACTCATTATATATCATATCCCACTTATCTGAGAAAATTTCTTTTTGACCATCAATTGATTTTTTTAATTTTGGACTATTCAGTATACTTTTTAATCTTCCGTACCCTAGAATACTTCCATATTGAGACAGAGTTTTATTTTTTGCAACCTCTATATCCCTTTTTTCTAAAGATGATATATTTTCCAAATAATAATGTAGAGCTGTTCCTATTTTTCTGCTTTCTTCATTTAAAATAGAAAATTCATAAAAAGCTTCCTCTATTTTCTTAGAATTTTCCAATAATGTTTCCTCATCTATTTCCAATGGATTTAAGTTCAATTTAAACTCCGACTTATCTTCCAATTTAGAGCTATTTTCTAATTCTAGACCCAATCCACTTTCTAAAAAATCTTCCTTTTCACTTTGGAAAACTTCAGTTTTAAACATCCCTTCTTCAATAGACTCTCTACTGAATACCCCCATCTCGTTCTCCATTTTTTTCAATGCATAGTGAAGTATGTTTACACCTTTTACATCAACAGCTTTATCTTTTTTAGTTGTTGTTTTATCATCTACTAAAATTAAAAACATATTGCTTTTTACACGGGTTATAGCAACATACCACGTATTAATCTCTTCTTGAATCTTTTTATATCCACTTCTATCAATAAAATCAAATTCATTTTTAGCTGTATATGTTGAAAAATTTGAAATTAATTTACTATGTTTTGAACTGTAAATTACAAAATTCTTCGCATATTCAAAGTTCTCATCTAAATCTAATAAAAAATTCAATTTATCAGCTTTTTTCCCTCTATCACTTGGATTATGGATATAGAAAACAGTGTCATACTCTAAACCTTTTGAACCATGAATCGTTGTTAATGTTACTGCATTATTCTCCTCAATACTTACCTGAGCAAATTCTTGATTACTTGGGTTATTATCAGCTAAGAAAATTAACTCTCCTATGGAATCATAATTTTTAGCTATTTCTAAAAATCTATAGTAATTTTTTATATCTGTATCTCCATTATATTTTTCAAATACTGGAAAAGACATGAAAATTTCAACTATAAAACTTTCAACCTTTCCTCTAAAACTTCTATATTTTTTCTTTAAAGATTTAATTCTTGAAAATACATCGTCCAATAATAAATCGCCAGTTATTATTTCATCTAAATCACTCTCTAAACTTTCTGTTATCTTTTTTTTATTTTTCAATACTTCTTTCAAAAGAGATGAATCTATCATTATTAAATCACTTCTCAGAAACTCTAACAGAGATAAAAAGTCATTATACACAATATATTTAAGCAATTTAAAAACCGAATCATTAACTCTGTGATTAAATATATTCGTTCTAGATTTTAAAGTGTATGGAATATTATAGTTTGATAGTACCGTTGCAATTTCGGCTAACTCTTTAGTTTTTCTCCCTATTATTGCAACATTTTTATATACTCCATTAAATTTTTGTAATAAAGTTTCAGCAATTATCTTTTCATAACCTTTTATTTTTTCACTACTTTCATAAAGTTCATCTTCTGAACCTTCATTATTTTCAGCTTCTATAATTTTTATATATGCCATATCTTTTTTAAATGATTTTACAGGGGAAAAATCCCATGTAAGATCTTGAAAAGGAAAATTCTCTTCGTATAATTTAGCACAATTTAAAAATAACTCATTAGTAAAATTTACTATGCTCTCCTTACTTCTATAAGAGGTATCTAAACTTTCTTCCTCAGCTTTTAAAATACTTGATAACTTTTCAAAAAGCTCCTTTTCTCCACCTCTCCATCCATAAAGACTCTGTTTTTCATCCCCTACACAAAATGCAGTTTGAGCTTTTGCTACAATACCTTTTAAAAGTTTCCATTGAAGTACAGATGTATCTTGGAACTCATCTATAAAAACAGTTTTAATTTTTGAATCAAATAACTCTTTAAAATATTCTGTAATCTCTCCATTTGAAAAAAGGTTTAACTTTTCATCTTTATAATATTTGAAAGTGTACGTAGTTATATCTTGAAAAGATAACTTCCCCTCTCTAAGCTTTATTTCATCATAATTTTTATAAAGTTCATCTATAAATTCTAAAACGCTTTTTTCATACTGAATAACCTCATTATTATAGGTTGATATGGATACTTCCTCTTTCAAGATATCTGTTAACTCTACAAGTTTCCCAAACTCATCTCCTATATCTTTTGTATTAGATTTTATACTTCTTCCATCCCAACTGTTCTTCTCTAATAGTAACTCCCAATTCTCCTTTACAAAGTTACTTTTTTCCTCGCAAGACATCTGTAAATATTTTTTTAAATGACCAGCAGTATAGCTTTCTACACTTCTTTCCTTATCCTTAATATCACGTATGTTCTCAATAACACTTAATATTTCACTTATAATTTCGGTTATTTCTCTCTTAGTTTCTGTATCAATTCTTTTTTCTAAAGGGATTCCAGATTCTTTTAAAAGCAAATATTTCCATCTTGTATCTATCAATCCTTTTAAAACTTCCCCGTAATTATCCACTTTTTTTTCAAAATTATTAGCTAAAAAATCTTTGAAAATCTCAAAAGATTTCTTATTTTCTAAGATTTTTTCCAATAATCTAATATTAATTTTTTCCTCTTCATCTTCATCTATAATAATGTAGTTTTCTATTCCCAAATGTGGAGCAATAGCACTCTTAAATATTTTCCCTATAAAACTATCTATTGTATAAATTCTTAAATTATCAATTTGTGAATTAATTTCTTTACTTATCTCTTTAATTTTATCATCACTAAATATTATTTCTGGATAAAGATTTAAAATAG
>CAMTIW010000192.1 GCA_947072665.1 uncultured Fusobacteriaceae bacterium
AAATATTTTTAAAATAAAATCAGAATTAAAAATAACAGAAAATGAAATAATAGTTATTTCAGTAGGAAGTTTATGTAAAAGAAAAAATCCTTTATTTATATCTAACGCTATAGAAGATATGAGAAATGAGGGAATAAATATAAGAGTTATTTTTGCTGGAGAAGGTGAATACTTAGAAGAATTAAAAACTAAAAGTGGTAGTATTGTTTTAGGAAAAATTGATAATGTTAAAGATTACTTGAATGTATCAGATATATTTATATCATCTTCTTATTCAGAAGGGTTGCCAAATTCAGTATTAGAAGCAATGTCTCAAAAAATAGAGCTTCTTTTATCTAATATTCCAGCTCATTTAGAGTTGATAGAAAATACTATTAAATTAGATGATATAATATTTAATCTCGATGATAATTGTGATTTGCAAGATAAGATATTAAGGCTAAAAAATAAAAAATATAAGGAATTGCATTATCAAAATTATTTGAATAATTATACAGCTAAAAAGATGAGCCAAAAATATGAAATAGCATATATTGACTATGTTATAGACAAAAATTGGAAACAAAATATGAAAAATAACTAGAAATAATTGTTAATAATTAAGTTACTTTAATGAAATTTAAATTAAATTTTATTGTATCAGTAGTAAATGATTTAATTTTTGATAAAGAAATTTTTTTTAGTAAGTCAATAGTTCACTCTATTACAACACAGTTCTTGTATAAGTTGTTAATATGGTCTGTATTTCTTTTTAATTTAGAAGTAAAAAATTTAGGATTATTTTCGCTTACAGCTGGGTCAATATCAGTAGTATCCTAAAGAGGATAATCAGCTTTTTTAGAATTAATTTCATAACAAATCAGGTTTATTGTTTTCAAGATTGTTCATAATATTGTTATAGACATCATTAAAAGATGTTTATAAATACATGGGTTTACCTTCATTTAAAATTTTATTTCTTTTGATAAGTAAATTTTATCAAAAAATTGAGGAAATTCAAAGGAAAAAATAAACAAAAAGCTTTTATTTTACTAGTTTTTTTAGTATTACAATTGGCTAATATTTTTAATATACTAGGAGGAATTTTGAAAAAAGAAAAATTAGTGTCGGTATTAATTCCAACATATAATGTTGAAAAATTTATCAAATTATCTATAAATAGTATAATAAATCAAACTTACAAAAATTTAGAAATTATTATTATAGATGATTGTTCAACAGATAATACATTTAATATATTAGAAAAGATGTCATTAAAGGATTCTAGAATAAAATTATTCAAAAATGATAATAATTTAAAAATTTGTAAAACTTTGAATAAAGCTTTTTCGATGTCAAAAGGAGATTATATTGTTAGAATGGATGGTGATGATATTAGTAAGTTAGACAAGATAGAGAGACAGATAAATTATTTAGAGAAAAATATGGATATAGGATTAGTTGGAGTGAGTATAATTAATATAAATGAAGATGGAAAAGAAATTTCGAGAAATAAGTATCGAAAAGATTTTAGTCTTTTAAAAAAACTTTTAAGATATGGAACACCTGTTTTACATATATGGGCTGCTAGAAGAGAAATTTATATAAAATTAGGAGGATATAGAGAAACTCTTTATGTCGAAGATTATGACTTTTTATCAAGAATGGTAACAGAAGGATATAAATTCTCTAATTTAGAAAACTATTATGGTTATTATGTTAGAATGAGAGATGGAAATACAGTATCGACCAATGGTATAAGACAAATAAAAGCTTTTGAATATGTAAAAAAATTATATATAGAAAGATTAAATACAGGAAATGATACATATACGAAAGAAAATTTTGATAGGTATATAAAAACAAATGAACAGGAAGAAAAAAAATTTGAAAAAGCTTTGTTTTATTTTAAAAATTATTTAAAATTTAAATATAAAAAAAGCTCCTTAATATTTTTGATGAAATCAGCCTTTTCTTCTCATTATTTAACAAAGGCATTAATAAATAGATTTATATTTAAAAAAATATCTAAAATGTGAGGAAAAAGAAATGAAAAATAAGATCCAAAGTAAAGTCTTAGTCATGTGGTTAATGTTTTTTATAAATCCTTTATTGAGCATTTTCTTTTTTTTATTTACTAAAAAATATAAAAATTATGTATATATAAGCTTAATTATGGCTTTATTTGGTAGTATTTTAATTCCTTCTAAAAGTTACGATTTAGTTAGATATTATCTGCAATATGATATGCTAGATGTGTCAGAAAATGTAATTAAATTTTTAGGAGGAAAAAGAGATTTTATTATACCTTTTTATATTTATTTAATAAAAAAAATTGGTTTGAAAAAAGAATTGATACCCTTTTTAAGCGTTTTTATAACATATTATTATTCAATGAAGATTTTTTATAAAATTTTTAGCCGAAGTAAACCTAAAAAAAATTTAATGCTTTTTTTTATTATATTTCTTATATCAATAGATTTTAGAGGGAGTATTTTTGGAATCAGAAATATTCCAGCTTTGGCTATTTGTAGTTATGGATTATATTCGTTGTTCATAGAAGAAAAAAAAAAAGGAGTTATTTATCTCGTATTAGCTACGCTAATGCATGTGATGACATTAGTATATCTAATATTAGGAATAATAGTTATAATAATTCCAGAAAAAAAAATATTGAAGTTATCAAAGATGATATTTTTATTTAGTTTTTTAGGTTTTTTTATATCCATAAATTATTTAGAATATATTTTAAAAATAATTCCGATACCATCAAATTATAAAATACATATTTTATTTTATATAAAAGGCTATTGGGCATATGAATATATAAAGGATAGTAATTTAAATTCAATAATTTATACTAGTATAATGGGATTGAGAAAATACTGGTGTTTAATTTTTCTTTTATTTTTAAAAAATGAGAAAAAATATATTAAATATATATCATTTATCTATTTATCATTTTCTATAAGTAATTTATTTATCATTTTACCAAATATGAATGAAAGATATTATATCTTACCATATAATTTATGTATAATTTATGTGTTATTAAAGATACAGGA
>CAMTIW010000193.1 GCA_947072665.1 uncultured Fusobacteriaceae bacterium
CTCATATACTTTTATTTGCAAGTAACTTTCCAAATCCACCAAATAACCATTTACTAGATATTTCTTATCAAAAGCTTCTTTTGATATTTTTCCAACTATTCTTTCAGATAAATAATTTTTATTACCTTCTAATTTTTCATCAATTATTTTTTCATTTACCATAAATTTTAAATAGTCACTTAATATTATTTGTTTATATTTATTAAAAATAAAATTTACTGTTGGTGGTCCTAGCGCTATTAAAACACTTTTTAAGGCAAATACTTTGGGATTATTTGTAGCTAAAGCATATATTATTTGAAAAGTTATTATAGACACTTCTTTTCCTAATGAATCTTCTAGCAATTCCCAATTATTTAAATAGGACATTCCTTCCATTACATCTGTTATGTCCTTCTCTGAAAAATCTACTATTGTTCCTATATTTAATGGTTTTGCTATATAAAAAGGTCTAACATTTTTAATTTTTTCATTTAATAGTCCAAATATCGTGACTAACTTCCCAGAATTATTAAATCCTGTTAATGTTACTTTGCTGTAATCTCCATTACAATATTTATTTATTAAATAATCTGATATTTTTATAAGATGCCAAACTTCTTTTGGAATTCCACCTCTATTTAACTGTTCATTCACTTGGATTAATTCATTTTTATCTTCTATTGCAATAACATATTCTTCTTTTTTTCTTAAAAGCAATATTTTTATTCCCATTTCACTAAAATTATTTATCTTCTTTATCTTTAAATTTTCCATTGTGTTTTGTATTTTTTTATTGGATTCATCATCCTTATCATTGAATTTCAAAGCATACTTTACGCCATCTTTAGCTGATACCAGATCACCACCATATTCTTCAAGCGTCTCTTTAAGCCACGCTATTTTATTTAAATTGCATGCCCTCAATCCTTTATTTAAAGGTGTAACTCCTGTAATTGAAATAGTATAATCCAAATACTCTGCTAATTTTAAAGTCATTTCCTGTTTAGCTTTTTCTAGTTTCCCCCTCTCTACTTCATCTCTTGTTGGAATATCTTTTATTATCTCATTTTTTCTTGATTCAGATGTTTTTATACTTTCTATAATCTCCAATAATAAAGTTTTATTTATTTCATAGCTATCTCCACTATATAATAGCTCCCATTCATTTAGGAATTTAGTTTCTTCATTCGAATCACTATATCTATCATAATACTCCATTACAATAGGGCTTTCTTTTCTTAATTCATTACTGTTTTCATAATAAAAAACCAACTCTTTTTTATCAGTTACTCTATATATAGTTCCTATTTTCTCTTCTAATTTATTTGTTAGTTCTTTTATTTCTTTCTTTAAATCCTCTACTTGAGAATCTAATTTATACGAATCATAATCGTTATCGCGCTGCTTAATATTTCCATTTTTATCCTCTTCATATCTAAAATCTCCTCTAAATGAAGGATCAATATCCAGATTTTCTTGTTCCTCTTCTATTTTTTTTAATTCTCTATACAATTCGTCTATTTTTAATTCTTTTCTCTTTTCTTGACTGATTATTTCATCCCTTATTAGGGTGTAAATTGTATGATTTCTTGAAATTATTTTACGTTCTCTATCTTCAATAATTTCCTCTTCATAAGTTATTTTAGCAAATTCCATTTTTAAATTTGTTAAATTACAAAATGTAAGCAACTCTTTATCTGTAACACTCATTTAAAATTCATCCCCTTTAAATTTTACATCTTTAATTGTGTTATACTCTTTCTTTCCATCAAAAATTTCTTTTATTAAATCTTGTCTAAAAAAGTTATCTACGTATTTAGGACTAGCTATTTTTACTAATAGTAAGAATCCCTTTTCTCCTTTAAATGGATTACTTTTATTAGTAGAATTTAATATTTCTTGTTTTTGATCTAATGTAAGTTGATTGTATTTTTCATTTAAAGGATTTAGCGACTTATTTATTAACTCATCAATTTCATTATATTTTAGACCTTTAAAATTAAGATTCGCCAAAATTTCTTGACTTTCTTTTTTTAATAAAGTTCTTTCATCTCTTATAAATAAATTGATATCTGAATAATCAAAGCTATTTGTCTCTTTTAAATACTGAATAAATTTGTAAATTGATTCTCTATATTTTTCTCTATCTAGCTCATTTTCTACTCTCCCAAATATATAGATTCCACCTTCTAATGATGTAAGTACGCCATTTTCTTTTTCCTTTTCAAAACTTGGAACTCTATCATTATATGATCCTTTTACGGTTAATACCGGTAAGACATTCTTTCCAAATAGCTCTTCTAGTTTTGGTCTGTAATACTCGTTAGCTCCTTCGTTTAATATTACCCCTCCATAAGTATCCCCTGGTTGCTTATTTTTCCCTACAAACCCTTGTCCGTGATAATATGAATCATATTCTTTTGCTGTCCCTATAAATCTTTTAGGGTACACTTCCGCTTCATACCAGAAGTCACTTCCCATTTTTCTTTTAGAAAAGTATTTTATTTCAAATTCTTCTTTAAAGTGTCGTTTAAAATGATTATCTAATGTTTTATATGCACTCTCTTCTTCGGTTGGTAAAAATTTTGTTGCATATACAAATATTAGCAACAATATAATTGATAACTTTTTCATATTTTCCTTTTATTTTATTGAGCCTTATTTTTGCTGTTTTTTAATGCTTTTGATATTGATTTTATATATTCTTCATATTCTTTATCATATTTTTTTAAGTCTCTTTTCTTATCTGAAATAACTTTTATAATCTGTATAGTGTAATCATCAGATACTATTAAATTCTCTAATGACATATATTCTCCTACACTACCTTGAACTTCTACCCATGCTCTATCTTGCACTGATAAATTATCTTTTATCCAATAACCATATGTCTTAGCTGGTACTCCTAAATATTTTGTTGAAATATTGTTTTCTCCTAAATATTTATAGATTTTTTTTTCGTCTCGTTTTTCTCTATTATAGTCTCTAGTCAGCTCTGCATGTTCCTTTGTATTTACATAATTTTCAGATATCGCTATTACACAATAATCTATATCT
>CAMTIW010000194.1 GCA_947072665.1 uncultured Fusobacteriaceae bacterium
CAAAAAGAGTCTTTTTATTTTAGTGAGCAGCTTTTAAATTTTATTTTTGATAAAAAATTAAATACTTTTAGAAAAAAAGATTCTGATTTTAATTCAAATATTTACACAAATTTAAAAAAATTTTCTAATAAAGAACTTTTAATCTTACTTTTTATTTTTAAAAATGATATACATTCTTCAACTTGTATAAAAAGGTTTTTTAGATTAAAAAGAATAGTTCCATTAATCAATGGCAATATTCTAATAAATAAAAAATTTACTTTGCGAAAAGAATTTAAAACTATAATAGAAAATTCTTTTTTATGTCAGTTAAATAATCAAAATTATACTATCGAGGATATTCTAAAGGAGGTTATAAATACTTATGAATTACCACGTTAAACCAAAAAAAAACTTTATATACACCGTAACTATTCCTGGTTCTAAATCAATTAGTAATAGAGCTCTAATTTTAGCTGCACTTAGTGGTAAAAAATGTACATTACAAAATTTTTTATTTAGCGATGATACTCATTTTATGCTGGAAGGGCTTAAAAGACTGGGAAATGAAATTAGTTTTTCTACAACTGATAACACAGTTACAATAAATGGAAATAAAGAAAGAATTTTTAATAGCGTTTCACTCTTTACTGGAAATGCAGGAACAATGATGAGATTTTTATCTTCATATATAATAACGGGCACTGGAAAAGTAACTTTAATCGGAAATGAAAGAATGAATCAAAGACCTATTAAAGACTTAGCAGATTCATTTATTGAACTTGGAGTTAAGGTTGAATACTTAGAAAACATAGGTTATCCTCCTATATCTTTAACAGTTGATTCTCATAATTTCACCTCTTTAGTACATGTAAACGTTGATAAAAGTAGCCAATATTTAACATCTTTACTATTATCGGCACCATATTTTGAAAAAGGTCTCTCTATTAAATTAAAAAATAGACTAGTATCAAGACCCTATGTGGATATGACTTTATCTATGATGAAAAATTTTGGAGTATCTGTTAAAGAAAATAAAATTGAAAACAGCTTCTTCGTTCCTCACGGTAACTATTCTCTTGATTCTTATTTAATTGAAGGTGATATGTCATCTGCTTCTTATTTTTTAGCTATGGCGCTTATTAGCAACTCTAAAATAACAATCAATAACTTTTTCAAAAATAGTATTCAAGGAGATAAAAAATTTTTAGAGATATTTTTAAAATTAGGTGGTAAAATAATAGATGAAACTGATTATAGTATTACCATTGTTGGATGTGAAGAATATCAAGGAATAGACATTGATTTAAATGACTCTCCTGATATAGCTCAAACTTTAGCTATAGTTGCTCTTTTTGCTAAATCTCCTACAACTATAAGAAATGTAGCCAATATGAGAATAAAAGAAACTGATAGAATTAGTGCTCTTAAAAATGAAATTATAAAAATCGGCGGTAAATTTTTAGAGTATGAAGATGGTTTTACTGTTATTCCCAACCTATCTTATAATGGCGCTTTAATTAAAACATATGATGATCATAGAATGGCTATGTGCTTTTCTCTTGTAGGTCTTAAAATACCGGGCATTGTCATTGAAGACTGCAACTGTGTCTCAAAGACGTTTCCTACATACTTTGAACTTTTTGACAAAATTTATTCAACTTAAAAAATATACTTTAATAAAATAGGAGGTTCCTTTGCATTTTAAAAAAATTACAGCTGTTTTTAATATTTTTTTTATTTTATTATACAGCACGTCTTTTTCTAATAATATTAACGACAATTTGACTGTAGCTACCTCCACAAATGAGGATCAAGAAATAACTTTACTAGAAAACAATATTTTAATTCTACAAAAAAAATTAGAATTACTAAAAGAAAGAAAAAAAACAAAAAAACTTTATAAGAAACCTAAGATTGGTCTTGTTCTAAGTGGCGGTGGTGCAAGAGGTCTTGCTCATATTGGAATTCTAAGAGAACTTGAAAGAAACAATATAAAAATTGATTATATTACTGGTACAAGTATGGGTGCTGTTATCGGTGCACTTTATTCCGTTGGGTATACACCTGATGAAATCGAAAAAATTGCTGAAACGATTGATTTTAATTCTGTATTTACTAAAACACAATCTGACAGACAAAATCTTCCTTTAGAAAAGAAAATCGGAAATAAGCAAAGTATGTTAACTCTAAAATACGATAATAACATGCATTTTTATCTTCCCAAAAGTTTAAATAATAGTAATAATATATATTTTATATTTAAAAAAATATTTTGGAAATTTGAAGGAATTAAAGACTTTGATAAGTTACCTATCCCCCTTAGAGTAATTGCAACAGATATTAATACTGGAGCTGCAAAAGCTTTTAGCAAAGGGGATCTTTCTAGAGTACTCAGTGCAAGTATAGCAATTCCAACAATATTTTCACCTGTAAAAATAGATAACTCTGAATATATAGATGGTATGATGGCTAGAAATTTTCCTGTACAAGATGCTCTTTCTATGGGAGCCGATATTGTTATCGGTAGTGATGTTGGAATAATTCTAAAAGATGAAAATAAAGAGTTTGATATTATGACAACTTTTACTCAAATTTTAGCATTAGCTAGTGCTAAATCTTCACCTACACAAAGAGGACTTTCTACTATAGTAATTTCTCCTAAAGTAGAAGATATATCTACAACAGATTTTTCTAATATTAATCGAATTGTAGTTAGAGGAGAAGAGGCAGCGGCTAATTCAATGGATAAAATAAAATCTATTATTAAGGCAAAAAAGAAAGAACTTAATAATAGATTTCAAGAATCTAATAATTCTAAAAATATAACTGGCTCTGTAATAGATTCTGTTACGACTAATGTTGATTCTTCTTTATCTAATATATCGCAAGATACTGAAATTAATAAAGAGGCTAATACTAGTGATAATATTTCTTTTGTACAACCAAAAATCATTTTTAGTGAAATCAACTTTAAAAATGATGATATTAATATAAAAAATAAAGATACTATTCTTGATATTTTTAAGAAATATAAAGGAAAACCTTTAGA
>CAMTIW010000195.1 GCA_947072665.1 uncultured Fusobacteriaceae bacterium
CTTCCCCAATATTTATTGAACTTACCAACTCATACATATTTATATTAGGGGTTTTTATTAAAATTGCAATAATTTTCCCATAAATTTTATTACTTTCTTTATCTGATTCTGATTGTTTTTCTAAATTAATAAGATATTTAGAACTTAGCTCCAATAATATTTCTTCCATAATTCCTCCGTAGCATTTTTATTATAATTTATTATAATTTATTATATCATAGTTTTTAATTATTTTTATTGTTATTTATTTTGTTCTATAATAGTTCTTTTTTTTATAATTTTTAAACTTTAATTATCTTTTATGTCAAAAAAATGGTATAATACTTTAATGTCTTTTTTGTTTAGTTACATACTTTTAATTTTTTTATTAGTCCCTGGATAAGAATCATGACAAATTTAATTTTTCCTAGGAGGAGAATATGATAAATTCAACTGTTCAAGTTACTAGAATAAAAAATTCCTACAAAGTAGAAGTTTATGGTGAATCAATTATGAGAGAAGGTGAGGAATACGCAAACCTTATTTCACGTGATATTTATAGAGATGAAAATCTTGCTAGAAAGAGTATTGCTAGATTGATGGATAATTCAAAAAATGGTCTTGAAATTCGTTTATCTGTAAAAGAGGGAAAAGAAAATTGGGCAATTATGGAAACTTTAGAATTATAAAATATAAAAAAGGAATCTATCTAAATTTAGATTCCTTTTTTATATTTAATTTGATTTCAATAATTTTCTCTTATCTATTTCTATTTTTTCTAAAATAAATTTTAATTCACCAAATGTTATTTTTTCCCCATAAGTTTCAATAAGTTCTTTTAAAAATTCTATTCTCAATTTTAAAACCTCCCTTGATTTAAGGGTTAAAATATGCTATACTAACGTGTCTAGGGTGAGTTAGCATTTTTAACTCCCTTTTTTTATTTAAGTCCAAATCCAATTGTTTTTGAATATTTTATTAATTTTCCTCTATTTTTTTTTCTAATTCTCCCTTTTCTAAAGAAAATAAATTTTATAATGAATAAAAATATAATAAAAATAGTTAACATTATCTTTAACATGCTCCCCCCTTTTTTCTTATAACTAAATTATTTATATTTACATTATACGCAAAAAGCGAATTTTTTTCAATTCTTTTTTTATTTTTTTTGAAAAAATAAAATTTCATGCTATAATTATATAAAATATAAATACTTTAATTGCGAGGTGAAAAATGAAGTTTAATAACAAGTTAAGAGAAATAATGGATAAACCACCAAAAATAAAAGGTTCTAACTTTAGCAAACTAACAGGAATATCAGCTTCAATGATATCTGATATTCGTCATGGTAGAAGAATTCCCAGTTGGGAAAAACTTAATATTATTATTAAGTTTCTTAATATTTTAGATTTTGAAAAAAATAATTTAATAGAATTATGGAAAAAAGAACAGGATTCTAATTATATAGAAGAAAAAGAAATTACTACAGAAGATAATAATATAATCACCCTTAATGTTTTAGGTAAAGCTAGTGCTGGTAGAGGTTATATGAATTTTAATGCTAGAAATGAAAATAAAAGTTTTATTCCTTCAAATAATCTAAAATATGATGATTGTTTTATTGTTAAAGTTGATGGTGATTCTATGGAGCCAGAAATTCTGGAAAATTCTGACCTTATTATAGACCCTCATTCAAAAGATATACAAGAATATATCAATAAAATTGTTGTGGCAATGGTAAATGGCGAAACCTATGTGAAAACTTTAAAAAAATTAAATAATAAATTATTTTTAGAAAGTATAAATAAAAACTATTCCGATATTGAAATAAAAAAAAGTGATGAGTTTTTCATTGTGGGTAAAGCAATTGAAGTTAGATATACAAAAGTATTAAAATAAAACTATTATCTCCAACTAAAATCAGCCTCTAAAATTAGAGGCTGATTTTAATTATTTCCATATAAATCTCTAGTATATACCTTATCGCTCACATCTTTCAATGACATACTATCTCTATTTGCTACTATTATATCTGACTTAGATTTAAATTCTTCAATATCATCTATAACTTGAGATTCCATATAACTATTTTCATTTAAATTAGGCTCATATATTATAATATTTACCCCTTTAAGTTTTAATCCTTTTATTATCCCCTGAATAGAAGATTCTCTAAAATTATCTGATTCTTTTTTCATAATTAGCCTAAAAATTCCAACAGTTTTTACATTTTTTTTAATAATACTATCTATTATATGAACCTGTCTAGTTATATTAGATTCTGAAATTGATTTTATTAATTTATTTGGAATATTTTCGTATTCATTAGCTAATTGCTTGGTATCTTTTGGTAAACAATATCCACCATAACCAAATGAAGGATTATTATAATAATTTCCTATTCTAGGATCCAAGCTCATTCCATTTATTATATCTTTAGTATTTAAATTCTTTACTTCTGCATATGTATCCAATTCATTAAAAAAAGCTACCCTAAGTGCTAAATAAGTGTTGCTAAAAAGTTTGATAGCTTCTGCTTCTTTTGAACCAGTAAAGATTTTTTCTATATTCTGTTTCAAAGAACCTTCTTCTAGCATTTCTACAAATTTTTTTGCTCTTTCACTATCCTCCCCCATAACTATCCTTGTGGGATATAAGTTATCATATAACGCTTTTCCTTCTCTTAAAAATTCAGGTGAAAATATTATATTATTTGTCATAAATTTTTCTTTCATTCTATCTGTAAAACCAATAGGAACAGTGGACTTTATAATTATAACTGTTTCTTTATTTATTTCTAATATTTCACCTATAACTTTTTCAACGGTACTTGTATCAAAATAATTTTTTTTATAATTATAATCTGTAGGAGTAGCTATAACTACAAAATCCCTCCCTAAATAAGCTTCATTTTTATTCTGCGTAGCTCGTAAATTAAGTTTTTTAGTTTTTAAATACTCTTCAATTTCTTTATCCGCTATTGGAGATATTTTTTTATTTAA
>CAMTIW010000196.1 GCA_947072665.1 uncultured Fusobacteriaceae bacterium
TTACGAAGCCCCCAACTTCAAAAATCATTAGATTTTAAGTGGAGGGTAGTTCACAGCGTCTTTCCAATTAACTTGAGTTGTAACTGTTATCTCTTTTTGCTCTATTTTTTTATTTATTCTTCCCATGTCATCAAATTTTTTCATCATTATAAATCATCTCTCCAAGCTTGAACTTCAGGGGTATTTGAATATTTTCCAAGCAAATAATTTCTAGAAATATTGTCTGTAATTCTTACTCCATTTATATCTCCCAAAGAATATAAATTTGTTGAATATTTTTGTTCAATTGATTTTGAAACAAACCAAATTTGATCTCTTCTTAAAAGGGATAGATCTAAAATATTAATATCATGTGTAGTAAATAATAATTGTGATCCAAATATATTTATCTTTGTATCTTGAAATAAACGCACTAATTCTTTTGCTAAGATTGGATGCAGTCCCATTTCTATTTCATCTATTATCAAAACTTTTTTACTAGTTAAACTTTCAAATAGTAAAGAAAATATATCATAAATTTTTTGTATACCATTAGATTCCTCAACAAATTCTAAAAAATATTCTATATTATCTATGTTGTATACAAAAGATACCTTAGGTGCTTTTATTTCTGTTTGTTCTTTTGTTTCTCTTTCTCCTTTATTCAAACCTTCTAGTTTTTCTATTAATTTTTGAATATCTTGTGGAAGATTTTCAAAGTTTAGAGTTTGATTACTCGCTTTTATATCTATCATTTCCAAATTAAAATGTTTTATTAATTTTTTTAGAAATATTCTTGCTTCTTTATTTTCAATTAATAATTGAGTTGTTTTTTTTCTCCATTCATTAGAAGGTTCATTACAATTTTTTTGATAATATAAAATAGAATTTTCAAAATAGTTAAAAATATCATTGATTTCTTCTATTTTAGCTGCCCATTGAGATGAAACAGATAGAAAAAGTTTATTTTTATGTGTTCTTTCTATTAAATATTCCATTCCTTCATATTTAGAACCAAAAGAATAAACATCATTTTCTTCTTCTCTTTTTCTTTCAAATATTTTTGATGGTTTTGAAGAATTAAATATATATAAATATTCTTCTAATATTTCATTTGAATTATGAGAAAATCCATAAGCAAATCTTTTTTCATTACAAATAAATATAATCTCAAAATTTGATGGTTTATTTTTTTCCGTTGTAAATTTAAAAGGTGTATAAAAAGGTATAGGTCCAGCTGGGTTAAAATCATGAGAAGTTCTAATCATATCTCTAATATGTTTAAAAGATTTTAATATATTTGTCTTTCCCGAAGCATTTTTTCCATAAATTCCTATTGTTGGAAGTATTTTATATTTCTCGTAGTTAATTAGAGAATCTTCGTGTTCTGTTTTTGAATCAGCTATAAATGCTAATCTTTGTTTTTCATTTATAGAACAATTATTTTCAACTTCAAATTGCAATATCATAAGCACTCTCCTCAATCATCTTCATTAATTATATTCTAATTATATTCTAATTTTTTACAAAAAAAAACTATTTTAATGTCAATTTTATATCTTTTTTTTATATTTTAGTTTATTTTTCACAAAAATATACATAATTATATAAAAAATTATAAGTCGGACAGAGAATAGTATATTTTATACTTTTTCTGGAAATTTAGGATAATTTGATTTCTATTCTTTAAAAGATATGGAAAAAATTATAAAAAATTATGTAAATGTATTTATTATAAGAAAGAGTTATTTTTTATAATAAATTAGGAAGATTCTTACCATAGTAGAGATTTTTAATAGCTGTAGCTTTTCTAATATAGTAGTAATAAAAAGGGTGTTCAATAATTATTGAATACCCTTTTTATTACTGGGAGAAAACGTAATTTTTATTTTCTTTTATTAAAAAAATAAAATAATCAGAGCAAATTGGCGATTCACTTAAAAGTAGTACTATATATGAAAAAGGAATAACATGACTGTTATTCCTAAAGTTTCATATTCACAACCACCGAAACAAAGTTTGGTGGGCGTAGAGAGTATTTTCTCTACCCTATTATAAATAAATTATAGCTTTATTATTAATTATTGTCAACATTTATTTCTTTTTTTCTGGATAAAATTTTATTCCTTTTCCAAGATGATTAGGATATTTTCTTATTTTATGTTTAATTTTTGAAAAAATTTTATCTTCTCTATCAGAAATTAAAAATTTAGAAATACTCGGCAAAATTAAATCAACAATTTCTAAACCAAAAAAGCTTTTTTGTTCATTTTCATTTCTTTTGCTATTAAAGTAAACCCCTTTAATTTTTGAAAATTCATTTGCTTGAACGTGAAGGTTTCCCAGGTCATATAAATTATTAATAAATTTGAGAAGGCTTTTATTTTCCTTTTCTCCTCGAGCTTCATTCATTATTGCAGCAGTTTGATTAATCTCATTTAAATGAAATCCAATTCTTTCATTTAACATTTCATAAGCTACATGATAAGGATCAATATTTTGATGATGACATTCTCTCTGTAATAATTCATATTTATCTATAGTTACTGCTATTATTGTATAGTTAGATGAGACTAAGAAGGATTCTAAGTCTTCTTTAAAAATGTTGTAATTTATTATTTTTTCATAAAAAGGTCCCTTTTTTTCATTAATTTCAGAATTATGAAAGACAACTGTTTTATTGTTAATTTCATATATTTTTTCTTTTTTTCTATAAGTTTTATAATTATAGTTACCACTAGGTGGCCAATGGTGTTAGTATAAGAATATGGATATAAGTATTCGCTTGGTGTAAAATAAAATAAAATAAAATAAAATAAAATAAAGGAACTGATATATGTCTAGAATAAAAAAACTTATACAGAAGAATTTAAGAAAATTTTAATATATTTAATAATTTCATTTTCTCTTAACTCAATCTTCTTAATTTTTGTAGGGTCTGTCCAAAAGATTGTGTAAACCTTCAAATTAGTGTAAAAT
>CAMTIW010000197.1 GCA_947072665.1 uncultured Fusobacteriaceae bacterium
GTATTAGCAGATGGAATATATATAGTTTTAGCTATTATGGGGCTGTCTTCTTTTATAAAATCATCAGATATACAGAAAAAATTTAATATTTTAGGCGCGTTAATTATTATATACTTTGGATTAGAGTTATTTGTAGGGTATTTTGGGTTTTCAATAGTTCCTAAAATTAATATTTTTGGTGATGTAAAATCTGATTTGCCATTTTTAAAGGCATTTATTCTTACTGCAGCAAATCCTATGAGTATTCTATTTTGGATGGGGATTTTTTCTACTAAGATAAGTGACAGGGTAAGCAGCAAAAAAGAGACTTTTGCTTTCGCTACAGGAGCTTTATTAGCAACCTTAATATTTTTAAATTTTATAGCATTCTTAGGAAGCTTAACAAATGATTTTTTACCTAAAAATACATTGAATATACTTAATTTAGTTGTAGGTATTATCCTTATATACTTTGGTATTAAAAAATTAAAAGTTAAAAATTAAAATCAGAAATTAAAGTTAAAAGTTATTTAAATTCAATAAAAAAAGAGAGATTTATTAAAGAATTATATTTTAAATTCTTTTTTATAAATCTCTCTTTTTAATTAGTTATTACTAATTATTATTAAAGTAAGTTAATATTTTTGCTTTTGCAGTCTTCAAGAGTTTTTTCATCCCAAACAGAAGCTTGAACCTCTCCAATGTGCATTTTGTCTAAAAAGAATAGGCATATTCTTGATTGACCAATTCCTCCACCTATTGTGTAAGGTAATTTTCCTTCTAAAAGGTTTTTATGATATTCAAGTTCTTTTCTATCTTCAAACCCAGATATAGCAAGTTGCTCTTGTAAAGATTTTTCAGATACTCTAATTCCCATAGATGAAAGCTCTAAACCAATTTGTAGTGGCTCGTACCAGAATAAAATATCACCATTTAAATTCCAATCATCATAGTCAGGAGCTCTACCATCATGTTTCTCTCCAGAGTTTAATTTATGTCCCACTTGCATTAAGAATACAGCTTTATGCTCTTTTGCAATAGCATGCTCTCTCTCTTTTGAAGTTAGTGTAGGGTATTTATCCTCTAACTCTTGAGTTGTTATAAAGAAGATATCTTCAGGTAGCTTCTTATTTAAAGTAGGGTATAACTCAGTAATATAAGTTTCACTTAATTTGAAAGATTTAAAGATTCTGTTAACTATCTCTTTCAACTTATCTTGAGTTCTTTGTTCTTTTGTTATAACTTTTTCCCAATCCCACTGATCAACATAAAAAGAGTGAATTGGAGATAAATCTTCGTCTCTTCTGATAGCGTTCATATCTGTATAGATTCCGCTTCCAACTTCAAATCCATATTTATTTAAAGCCATTCTCTTCCATTTTGCAAGAGAATGAACTATTTCAACTTTGTCTCCGTGCTTAACATCAAAACTAACTGCTCTTTCAACCCCGTTTAAATTATCATTAAGACCTGTTTCCGGTTTCACAAATAATGGCGCTGTAACTCTTATTAAGTTCAGCTCATTAGCTAATGACTCCTCAAAATGATTTTTTAGTTGTTTGATAGCAATTTCAGTTTCAATAATGCCAAGTTTTGATTTGTACATAAATATTTCCTCCTAGTCCTATGATAGATTTAAACCCTTTTGGGTTTTTGATATTATAGCATAGAAATCGAAAAAAAATATTAAAAATTTAAAAAACGAAAAAAAATTTTAAAAAAATGTTTAGAAGTCAATTAATAACTAGAAATATTAAAAAAATTAATTATCTAAAAATTTAGAATAAAATAAATTAATCATATAATTTATTTAGCGGATGCTAAAGTGGATTTATTATTTGAATTTATTTTCTAAATCTTGAATATCAACAACATCTTCTTTTTCTAAAAGAGTTGTTTTCATTTTCTTTATAAAGGTTCCCATTTCATCAGCACTTCCAACTATTCTATTAAAAATACCAAGATATTCAACTAAAATAGGATTATCGCTATCGTAAGGATATCTAATAACATGATCTATTTCACTCCAAGCTTCTTCAAAAACAGTTCTAACTTGAATTTCAATGAAAACTTTTTCTTTTCTGGTAACAGGAATTGATATTAAATAATGTATAGAACGATAGCCATGGTCTCTTACGACAACTTCACAACCTAAATCATTCACATTTTCTTGTAATGTTTCAATGTTGTAATCTCCTCTTCTAATGTTAATTTGAGGAGTTTCCATAAGCTCCCATAATTTAATGATTTCTTGGTGAATGTTACGCCAATCATCTTTAAAAAGATGCAGGACTCTAATACCAATTAAATCAGTTATTATGTCTCTGTAGTTATTAACTGAGATATTAAGTTGAGAATATTTTTTACCTTTTCTTATAATCTTTTCAATAAGATGTTTTGGTTTTTTTACTCTTCTTCTAACAGAGTGAACTTTTTCTAAATCGATAAGTTTAGAGAAAACATGTTCAGCTTCTTTTTCTAAAAAAGGAACTAATCTCTTATAATTACAATAGATTTTATTAAGTTCTTCCCATTTTAAACCTGTAGATTCAAAATGTTCTTCTGAAATATTAAATTCTTTAAAAAATTCATTTTTATTAAGAGTCATAAATTATACACCTCTAAGTATTATTTTATATATTTTAAAGTATATCATTCATAGAAAAAAAGTAAAGTATATTAGAAAAAAGTATGAAAATAAAAGAATATTAAAATAAAAATGGAAAAAAATTTTAAAAAGTGTATAATATGGTATATATATACCATTTATAGGATGGAGTACTTTCTATATAATAAATATATCTAACTTAAAATTTATTGTAATCAGGTTGACATTAGTACTGTTAATTGCTATTATTTACAAATAAGAGTTGATATGTTCTGTAAAGATACTCTTTACCAAAAATTAATGTGAATTTAGGAGGGAAAAATGCAGCCGATAGTTTTAAATATGGCACAGACACTTGCGCTTGC
>CAMTIW010000198.1 GCA_947072665.1 uncultured Fusobacteriaceae bacterium
ATCATAAATATTTAATTTTTCTGCAATTTTTTTTGTAGAAAAATATGCTCTCCCTGTTGAAAGTATTACTTTTCCTCCTTCTTTTTCAAATTGATTCAAAAAAAATTTTGTTTCTTCTGAAATTTCTTTTTTATTATTTAAAAGTGTTCCATCAATATCTGTAGCTATAAGTTTTATTTCCATTTTTCCCCTCCTAGTTTTTTCCTATACCTAAGATTATACTTAAAATTATTCTCAAGTCAACTTTAATTATAAAATAATTCTTGACTATTACAATAAAAAATGATAATATTTTTATATAAGTATATGCGTATATTCTTATATGTTTATTTAAAAATGAAAATAAAGTGAGGTATTCCATGATAAATAGTAAAATAATTAATGTCTCAGAAGTATTAAAACTCTTATCCAATCCAATTAGGCTAGGCATTTTATACCAGTTAGAGCATGAAGAAATGTGTAGCTGTAATATGTTAGAAGAATTGATTTCTGTTTCTCAACCAGCACTTTCACAACATCTTAAAATTTTAAAAGCACATAAAATTCTTACTTCTGAAAAAAGAGGACAACATATTTTTTATAAAATTTCATCCCCTGAAACAAAAAAATTAATAATAAGTTTACGAGAAATATTTTAAACATAAATTAAGGAGAATAAAAATGACAAACAAAAGTTTTATAATTAAAAATCTTCACTGTGCAAATTGTTTAAATAAAATAGAAGCTAAATTACTATCTATGAATATTATTGAAAAAGTAGAAATTAATTTTTATACCTCTACTTTAAACTTAGAATTAAATAGTGAATTAGATGAGGACATATTAATAACAATGATTAACAAAGCTTTTGATAATATAGAACCTGGTTCTTTTGTTCTATATAAAGAGGAAACTACAGATAATAAAATTCAAAAAAAATCTGACCATAAAGATTGCCACGGTCATGACCATGACCACACTGAAATTAATCACGGTCATAACCACGATCATGGTACTAATAAAGTTTCTCTTATTCTATTAGCAGTTGGGTCTTTAATCTTCGCTATATCATTTTTTATTGACTTTGTTCTATTAAATAGATATATTTTAATAATTGCATATATTTTAGTTGGTTATGACATTGTATTTAAATCTTTTAAAAATATTAAAAGAGGAAATTTTTTAGATGAAAATTTTCTTATGACTATTGCTACTTTTGGAGCTTTTGCTATTGGTGATTTTTCAGAGGCAGTTGCTGTTATGATTTTTTACAAAATTGGAGAATATTTTCAAGAAAGAGCTGTTAATAATTCAAAAAAATCAATTGAGAAATTACTTTCACTTAAATCAATATATGCTAACCTAAAAAAATCTGATGGTGAGATTATAAAAGTTAAACCAGAAGAAGTTAAAATTAATGATATTATTATTGTTAAAAACGGAGAAAAAATACCTCTAGATGGGAAAATTATTTTAGGTTCTACCAGTTTAGACGTTTCCTTTTTAACTGGTGAATCTCTTCCTTACGAAGTTGAGTTAGAATCACCCGTTTTAAGTGGTAGTTTAAATTGTGGAAGTATTATTGAAATTCGAGTTGAAAAACTTTATTCTGAATCTACTGTTAATAAAATTATTGCCATGGTACAAAATGCTGCTGCTAAAAAACCTATTGCTGAAAAATTCATAACAAAATTTGCTCAATTTTATACTCCAATTGTCGTAGGACTGGCTATTTTAGTTGCTTTAATTCCACCTATTTTTGATGGTAATTTCTCTCAATGGTTTGGTAGAGCTCTAATTTTTCTTGTTATTTCTTGCCCTTGTGCCTTAGTTTTATCTATACCACTTACTTTTTTCAGTTCAATTGGCTATGCTTCTAAACGTGGTATGCTAATTAAAGGTGGTAATTATTTAGAAAAAATAGAAAAAATAGATACTGTTATTTTTGATAAAACTGGTACATTAACTAAAGGTAAATTTAAAATAGACAAAATAATAACTGCTGATAACGTCAATGAAAATGTTTTAGAAGTTGCTAAAGCAGGAGAATTTTACTCTAATCACCCCATTGGAAAAATTATTTCTAATGATCCTACTATTATTATAAAAGAAAATGATATTAAAGATTACACTGAAATTCCTGGAAAAGGAGTAACCACAACTTATAAAGGAAATCCTATTCAAGTTGGAAATAAGAAATTAATGGAAACCTTTAATATCTCTATTCCAGTAATAGAAACTTATCAAACTATAATTTATGTAGCTAAAAATAACACTTTTATAGGAGCAATTTTACTCTCAGATGAATTAAAAGACGATTCATCCAGAGCAATAAATTTACTTAAATCTTTGAATATCAATGTATTTATGCTAACTGGTGACAACAAAAATATTGCTCTTAGCATTGGTAAAGAAATTGGATTAGACAAAAATAATATTTATTTTGAACTTCTACCTCAAGATAAAGTTGCTAAAATTCAAGAAATTAAAAATATATCAAAAACTGGTGTTGTTTTTGTTGGAGATGGAATTAATGATGCCCCTGCCCTTACATTGGCTGATATAGGAATTGCTATGGGGAAAATTGGAAGTGATATTGCAATAGAAGCCGCTGATGTAGTTATTATGAATGACGAACCTAGTAAAATCTATGAACTAATATCTCTTTCTAAAACAAATAAAAAAATTCTTACTCAAAGTATAGTATTTGCTCTAGGAGTAAAAGCAATTGTTATGATTTTAGGTGTTTTAGGTATTGCTAGTTTATGGCTTGCAATTTTTGCCGACGTAGGTGTGGCACTACTTGCTGTTTTAAATGCTTCAAAAATTTTAAAGAAAAGTTAATATGAAAATAGGAGTATTTAGAATCTTAAGAAACTAAATACTCTTATTTTTTTAATTTTTATTTATTGTAACTACTCAGCTATGAGTACTACAAAAAACAAAAAATAGCCAAATAATAGGAG
>CAMTIW010000199.1 GCA_947072665.1 uncultured Fusobacteriaceae bacterium
AATCTAGAGGCATCCTTCCCCCTTAATATTTTTTAATTAATACCCCAATTTCATTAATAATCTTTCTGCTACTTTTTCAAAACTTTCATTTGATATTTGAGGTTCAATTACTGTTTCATTTCCATTATAAGCCTCTATCCCTTGAACACTAACGTTATATCTAAATTTCCATTCTCCTATTATTGAAACTCCACTATCTACTCCTATAAGAATTTGATCTATTGTCCTTTTCCTTTCTAACATAGCGTCTCCTTGCTTAATTGTTCTTTATATTATTATATAGTAATATTACGAAATTTGTTGTTAATATTTCTTAAAAATAGACTTGTTTAACATATCATTTTATCCATTCAATAATTAAACCCCCCCTTAAAGTTCTCTAGATAACTAAGATATTATACATCTTTTTTTTATTATCTGTCTACTTTAAGGGGATTATACTAAAAGGAATCCCTCTTTTACAATTTAAATTTTGGGGACTCCCAAAATCTGTTTTATACTTTTTTATTATCTTTACATTGTTCCAGGGCATTTTTTAATTTTTCTGGGATTGGAACTCCTAATGCTGATGCATTCTCTATTATTGATAGGAACTCTGTTGCTACATAGAACATTAGTACCAATGTCCTTATGCCCATATCTTGCAGTATCATGTCCATTTGGGTTGCTGCAACAACTATAAATAACACTACTAATTTTTTCCAAAAGCCTTTATAAGCTCTTTTAGAATTAATATTCTTTTTCTTATATCCTTTTATTAACCCAGTTAAATAGTCTAAAGCCATCATTACTAATAGAGCTCTAAAAAGATTATCAAATCCCCCAATAAGATATATAACTAAGCTGATCCAACTTGTATAAATCATAGCCAAGTAGCCTTTAGCTAAACTTATCATTCTCCCCCCTCTAAGCCATCATGTAATTTAAAATTTTTTCAAGTAGACTATAAATATAATCGCTGAGTTCTAACTTTGGATAAATGCAATCAATAAAAACTAAAATCACTAATACATACATAACATTTACTAGACATGTTTTAAAAATATTTATTTTCACTTCCTGAATTTCTTGTTTCTTTTCTCCATTCTCACTTTTTTTTAAAATAAGATCCGCTATTTTAGAAAATAATGCAAATAAACTAAACTTCATATTCTCCCCCTTACCTCAATATTTTTTATTTATGAAAAGTTCCATTTCTCTTAATCTTCTTTTATATAGCCCTTCTGAAACTTTTCCATTTATCTTTGTAAACCCATTGTTTCTATCAGAAACTTCAAATTTGAATTTTTCTATATTTCTTTCATTTAGATACTTTAATGCTTTAGATTTTTTAAATGCTCCTGGACCTACATTAAAAATTAAAGAACATAGAACATCGTATCCATGTTGATTTAAATCTACAGCTACTATTTGTTTAATATAGTATTCTGAAATATCATATATCTTTTTTTCTAAAAGCGTATCGGCTCTATCTTCACTTATAATTTCATTCTCTTTTACTTCTTTTCCATTTTCCCAATATCTACACCCCCACCCTATTGTCCAATACCCTGCAGGACATTTATAAGCTTTTGGAGCATAATTTTTTCCTTCCTCTTCTCTTTTTATAAAATAGATACCCTCTCTTGAAATTCTCATTTTATTTATTCCCCCCATTTTATATTTTTTACACTTTCTACATCCTTACAAGATTCAATTCCAGTCAATCTATCAGCAAATCTTGTAAATAATTGCTGTTCTCTAGTTGAGAATAAACTAACTATATTTTCTAAATCATTCCCTATTAATTTTGTTACTTTATTGTCTGCTGTAATCCAGTCAATTTCAGTTTCACTTCCTTTAAAAATTTGTGACGCCTGGAATAATTTATTTTTTGAATTTAAATCTCCATCAAAGGAATTGCCATTATATTCTATTTCTTCTTCATTTTTATTGTCTCTAATGCCTTTCATTTCTATTCTTTTGTATTCTTGACATTCTTCTAAAGTTGCATATTCAATCCAAGCTGGTGACTCCCATAAAGGTTTGTACAATCCCTCAGGTACTTCTATTTTTTCTATTTTTCCATCTTTAATAATTTCACCTGGATACAAAAGTTCTACTTTCCCATCTAGTAAAATCTCTTCTTCTCTTTTCTTACTTCTTAGTTCTCCATCAACTATAATAGGATTTGTGAACTCTTGTGTATCTGCTATATGTTCTTCTGGATTCCAAGCTTCATAAACACCATCTGGATTAATCATAAATTCTTCAAAAGAATTTACTAGTGGTTTAGCAATGATGGTTAAATTTTTGTCATAAATATAGACTGTTTTCATAATTTTTTCTCCTTTTTTTATTAAATATAATCTTGTAAATTATCGAATTTAAACGCATCTGACCATAAAACCAAAATATAAAACCATTGATTTCATTAGGATTTTTTCTTCTACATAAAAATTTCGTTTTATTAAAAATACAGAAACTAATTTTTATTAAAAAGTCAAAAGTGTTGATTTCATTGAGATTTTTAAAATTAATTTTATAGTAAAACCGATTAAATTCGATAATTTAATCAATTTTAATTAATATCTAGATTTATATAAATAAAAAAAGCACCTATATCCCAAAATAAGGTTATAGGTGCTTTTTATCATCCAACTATATTAAATTATTATTTTTTCTAAAAAGAAGTACTCTTCTCCGTTGTGAAAATGCTCTTTATAATGATAAGGAATTAAACAATTTTTATAAATTGAGATACCATTACTCAATTTAAAAGTTTGCCCTGATTCAGAAACTATTTTTAATATCTCTATTTCTCGAATAGATTGAATATGTTCATTAAATAGTATTCTGATAATTGTATTTTTATTTATTTCAGTATCTGTATTGATTGAATTACCGTTAATAGGGGTGTTCATTTTATTACCTCCTAAAAAATTAATTTAATGCTATAAC
>CAMTIW010000200.1 GCA_947072665.1 uncultured Fusobacteriaceae bacterium
TTAGTCAAAGTTGTTTTACCTCTGAAAAAGTTCACTTAAAATTAATTATTATTAAAGATTTTTTTATAAAAATCTAGTTTGTTATTTTAGAAAATGTTATAATTTATATTATAAATAAAATATAACAAGGAGATAATTAATGGATATAAAAAAATTTATAGATGAATTATATAAAAAAGCTATCGCTTCAGAACTAGAAGAATTTGAAATTTATTATTCTTTAGGAAAATCATTTTCTGTTAAAATATTTAATGGAGAAATAGAGGGATATAAAAATTCAACTGGAATAGGTGTTTCCTTAAGAGGAATATTTGAAAATAAAATGGGCTATTCATATACATCTTCTATTAATAGCACTAGTATAGAAGAACTTATAAATGAGGTTATTTCTAATTCTAAAGTATTAGAAGGAACTGAAAAAGAAAATATTTTCCAAGGTGATGAAAAATATAAAACAATTGATAATTATAATGAAGAATTTGAAAAACTTGATGTTTTAGAAAAAACAAATTTTAGCAAAAATATGGAAGAATATGCTAAAAATTTTAGTTCAAAAGTTAAATCAGTAAATCATTGCTTATTTCAAACTGGTACTGGAGAAAGAATAATTAGAAATTCAAAAGAACTAAATCTTTTCTCAAAGAAAAATTCAGGTTGTGCATATATCTCTGTTATTGTAGAAGAGGGAGAAGAAACTAAAACTGGCTCTTCATATGTAGTTGGAAATGACTTTTCAAAGTATTCCTATAAAGAACTTGCTGAAAATGCTGTAAGCAAAGCATTAAAAAAATTAGGCGGAGTACCTGTTTCATCTGGAGACTATCCTATTATATTTGATTCTGATTCTTTTGGAGATATTTTAGGTTCTTTTTCAGGAATATTTTCTGCTGAATCAATAGATAAAGGAACATCTCAACTTAAAAATAAAATTGGTGAGATTATCGCTTCAGAAAAAATAACATTAGTTGATGATCCTTTTTATTTAAATGGACCTGCTTCTAGAAGTTTTGATGATGAAGGTGTTGCTACTTCTTATAAAAAGATAATAGATAAAGGAGTATTAAAAACTTATCTTCATAATATGAAAACTGCTGAAAAATTTAAGGTTAAAACTACAGGAAATGCAAAAAAAAGTTCTTATGCTGGAACTATAAATATTGCACCTTCAAATTTTTATATAGAAAATGGAGTTAAAAATATTCAAGAACTTATGAGTTTGAAAGATAAAGGGATATTAATAACTGATTTAGCTGGTCTTCATAGTGGACTAAATAGTATCTCTGGTGACTTCTCACTATCTGCAGAAGGGTTTTATTTTGAAAATGGAAAAATAATCCATCCAGTATCTCAAATTACAATAGCTGGGAATTTTTTTGAACTATTAAAAAGTATTGAAGAGATAGGAAACGATTTCAAATTCGGAATGGGGTCAGTGGGAACTCCTTCAATTTTAGTAAGTAAACTTTCTATATCAGGAAAATAAGTATAAAAAAATAAAAAACTAGAGCTTTAATTCTAGTTTTTTATTTTTTTTATTATTAATTTTTTTAAAATTTATCAATATCATAACTTGTTATTTTTTCAGTTATTGCAACTGCTAAATTTATTGCACTTTCTAAGTCTTCAAAAGCAGCATAAGAATAGTGGGTATGTACATATCTAGTAGGTATTCCTATTACAAGAGTTGGTATTCCAGTACCAGAAATATGATATCTTGCTCCATTAGTACTACCTTTTTCTCTTGCTATAATTTGATAAGGTATATTGTTCTCTTCTGCAATATTTCTAGCATAATTTAAAACACGAGAATTTGAAATCATTCCACCGTCTATAACTCTAAATTGAAGTCCTTTTTTTAAAGCACCATGAGAAGATAATTTATCTCTAAAAGTATCATCAGCAGGAGAACCTTCAAAAATAATAGCGAAATTAGGTTTAACTTTTTTTGCAGAAACTTCTGCACCACGAAGTCCAACCTCCTCTTGTGAACTTATAACTCCAATAGGGTTCACTTTCAAATTTTTATTTTTTAATCTATTCAATGTTTCTATAACAGCAGCACATCCCAACCTATTATCAAATGCTTTTCCTCTCATAATGCCTATTTTTTCATCAAATGAAAATCTTACATCTGGAGTAACAGGATTTCCTGTTTCAATACTATAAATAGAAGTTGTTTCTTCATAACTACTTGTTCCTATATCAATAGTTAATTCATTTAGTTTAGGGAGTCTGGTTAGCTCTTCAGTAGTCATAAAATGAACAGGTTTTGAAGTGGTAACTCCTTTTATAAATTCTCCTTTTCTATTTTTTACACTTACCAAGTGAGCTGGAATATTTCCAACATACCAACCTCCAAGTTGTAAAAAACTTAAAGTTCCATTTTGATTTACATTTTCAATAATAAAACCTACCTCATCGCTGTGACAATCAAATGCAATAATTGGTTTTTCATTATTAATTTCTTTTAAACCAATAAAAAGGTTATTTATTGAATCGGTTTCAATATCTCTATCTTTTGTTTTATCTTTAATAAGAGTTAAAACATCATCTTCAAATCCAGAAGGTCCAAAACAATTACTTAATTCTTCAACTAAATTTAATAAATTTTTATTCATAAAATCCTCCCTAGCGACTATTAAATAAATATTTTCAATTGAACTATTATATATAAAATAAATTTAAAAATCAATTATTATTTTCTAAAGTTTTTATATAATTTTTTGAAAATTCACCAGGAGGAATACCTAAATACTTTTTAAATACACCACAAAAATGTTTATAATCAGAAAAACCAACCATTTCCGATATTGTATAAATTTTATATTTTTCTTCTAAAAGAAGTTTAATAGCTTCTTTTATTCTGCATTTATGTAATAATTCTAAAAATGTTTCTCCTGTTTCTTCTTTAATTTTTCTACTTAAATAGCT
>CAMTIW010000201.1 GCA_947072665.1 uncultured Fusobacteriaceae bacterium
AAAACCTCTATCTCTACATTTTTCTCTCTATGAACGCTTACAACAACATACACATCTGTAGCGTCATTATTTATAATATAGAAGCCTCCATTAGAAGTATTAGCATAATAAGAGGCCACTTCCACATCTGCATCTGAAGGGTACAAGTACCCTGAAGGATGATTGTGTATAATAACCTCTCCCTTATTCATTCTCTTAACTAATGCTGGGGCACTATGTCTATTTCCTCTTGCTAAAACTTCTACGCTATAAATTTTTTCCTGATCATCTAGAAGCCCTTTAAAGAAAACTTCGTTTCCTTCAGCTTCTAAAATAGCATTTTTTAACTCTATTATAGCTTCATCACATATTTTTTCTTTTATATTCATCAGTTAACCTTTTGCCTTTTTATTTGCCTTTTTTTCTTATGTATTCTATTTCATTATACTTTTTTTTAAAGATTTATTCAATTTTTTTATAAACTTTTTGACATTTTATTTTTTTATGGTAAAATGTCTATGGTCCATTGTGCAAATTATAGGTGTATCTTATAAAAATTCTCATTGAACGTTCACATATATTGACTTATGACGTCAAATATGTTATTATGTTTTGATAATTTAAATTTATGGAGGTTTTTTATATGGCACATTCAGCATCAGCTAAGAAAAGAATTTTAACATCAGAGAGAAACAGAGAGAGAAATCAAGCAATCAAGTCAAGAGTTAAAACTATGACTAAAAAAGTTTTAGTATCAGTTGAAAACAATCAGGCAGAGATGGCTAACACAGCTCTTTCAGTTGCTTACAAAGAGTTAGACAAGGCAGTTTCAAAAGGTGTATTAAAAGCTAATACAGCTTCTAGAAAAAAATCTAGATTAGCTGCTAAAGTTAACGCATTATAATTCTTTTTGATTTGTGTAATAGAAATATATAAGGTGATTTTATCTTTAAGTAGATAAATCACCTTTTTTCTTTATAAAAATCTATTTTTAGATTTTTTCTTTTATAATTGATATTGTAGTTTTATTGTTTATATGGTATTCTTTGAATATTATGATAAATCAAAAATTTGGACTTTAATAATAATACTCTTAACAATCAAAACGAGGTACTTATGAAATATATATTTTTATTTCTTTACTTATTATTATTTACTCAAAATACATTCTGTGATCAGACATCTGAAGCTACAGAAACTAGTTCTATTCTTATGAGAAACTCTAAAAATATCCCCTTTACTGGTGCTATTAGAAGAGGGCAAAACATAGAATTTTATAAAGAGGGAAAACCCCATGGAAAATGGCTTCAATTTTATCCAAATGGTTCACTAAAATGTATTGAAAATTGGAATGAAGGAAAACTTTCTGGTAAATATATTCTGTATAAAAATGATGAAACTAAAATCTTAGAAAATAGCTACTTTAAAGGAAAAGATCACGGTAAATATATTATGTATCATGAAAATGGTGTCATTTATATCACAGGTGAATTCTACTATGGTAAAGCTATAGGGATGTGGTTCTATTACAATGATAAAGGTAAGCTAGTTGGTAAAAATGATTTTACTGCTAACTCTCCAAATCCAACTAATAAAAAAAAATAATTTAATTAACATTTAAAGGAGATATAGCTCTATTTTGACTTCATACTCAAAATAAAGTTATATCTCTATCGTATTTAGGAGTGAATAAATGAAAAAATCCCTGTTATTACTGTTTCTGTCATTAAGTCTAAATGTCTACTCTTTACCCAAGATAATAAACAAAGGTAATTCTAATGAAAAAAGTATTGCTCTTACCTTTGATGACGGACCAAACAGCTCTTCTATGCTATCTTTATTAGATTTATTAAAAGAATACAATATAAAAGCTACATTTTTCGTAATAGGTCAAGAGGTTGAACCTCATAAAAAAGCATTAAAAAGAGCTTTTGATGAAGGACATGAAATAGCTAACCACTCTTATACACATCCCAATTTCGCTAAATTAGATGAAAAAACTTTAGAATTTGAATTAGAAGGTACTAACAATGCTGTTTTTAAGGTAATTGGTAAAAAACCAAAAATTTATAGAGCACCTTACGGAGTTTTCACTCGTAGCCTAAAAACTGCTTCAACTCTTAATTTAACCCCTGTTATGTGGAATTTAGATACTTTAGACTGGAGTTCAAAAACTACCTCTCAAAGTGTAATTCAGCATATTAAAGAAAATGTCAAAAAAAATGATATTATTCTTATGCATACACTTGCAAAAAGCTATAAATCCTATGAAGTTTTAAAAATTTTAATTCCTTATTTAATTAAAGAGGGATACACATTTAAAACAGTTTCACAAATAACAAATAAAGATGCCTATTATTCTAATCACGAAACTGAAAAACCTTTAAAAAATTTATTAGAACCTTCGTTAGAGTTAAATCATAAGATAAATCAAAATGAAAAACATCTACAGGAAACTATTAATATAGACTTTACCCCTTACGATAGCATCGGCTCTTTCTCTCAATTAGAAGGAGACATTATTATTTAAAATTTAATTTTTAAAATAATAAATAAATAAATAAATAAAAGAGAGAAACTTAAAATATTTTTAAGTTTCTCTCTTTATTATTTCAATCTATTTTTCTAATTTTAACATATGGTTTAATCTTTCTTTTTTAGCTTTTAAATATCTATAGTTATTTATATTACTATCTTGTTCTATAGCTACTCTATTAGAAACATCTACTCCATATTTTGCAAGACCATTTATTTTTCTATGATTATTTGTCATAAGATCTACAGATTTAGCTCCTAAAACTTTTAACATTTGGCTGGCAATATAGTAATCTCTTTCATCCTCTCCAAATCCTAATTGTAAATTTGCATCTACTGTATCTACTCCCTCTTGTTGAAGTTTATAAGCCTTTATTTTATTATTAAGACCTATTCCTCTTCCCTCTTGTCTTA
>CAMTIW010000202.1 GCA_947072665.1 uncultured Fusobacteriaceae bacterium
CCCCCCCCCAATTTTCTTTAATTATATTTCGACCTAATTTTTATTTTCTTATATCCTCTAAAATTCTCTTTAAGGACTCATTTAAAATTGTTAACTCAGCAGTTTTTATTTTTTTCCTCTCAAAATTTTTAACTAGTTCATTGTTTACACTTTCTAAGATAGCCTCACCTTTTTTACTTATAATTAATTTTTTTATAATTCTTCCCTTACAAACTGCTTCCTCTTTTCTTACATAATCAGATTTTACTAGCTTATTAACTATTTGACTTACTCTTTGAAAAGAAACAAAATATTTTTCTGCTATTTTATATTGAGTTGATTCATTTTGTGATATATACATTAAAATACTGTATTCTAAGTAGTTTATTGGTAACTCTTCTAAAAAAAAATTAATATCGTTTTGAATAAAATTATAAAAACTAGTCAAGTTTCTTAAAATACCTGCATTTTTTATTTGATCTGATAACATTTACTCTCCTTTCTTTTTATAGTTTTTTATTCAATGATAACCCTACAATATTTTCTCTCCGTTTTGTTGAAATCACTGATGAATTATATGAATCATAATGATTCGTAGTTAATGATGCTGTATAATATGTGTTTTCATTTTGATGATAAACTAAAGATATTCCATAAACTTTTGCGTCAACTTCCTTTATTGATTTTGGATCTCCATTTGCCCCTTTATCTACATATGTGTATCCTAAATTTATGTCAATTTTCTCAGTTATAACTCTTTTATATCCAATCATATATTCTTTTGAATTGCTAAAATTTTCTCTTCCATCGTATCCACCACTATATACATAATCTGCATCCTCAAATATTAAATTATACCCTAAATATACTTTGTTTTTTTCATCTAAAGCATAACTTGTTCCTGTTGTTAATACTGCTGGATAATCATTTCTTGATGCCACTTGATTCTTTAATAATTGAGAATCACTTGAAGCATGCTGATTAATTTTAGTTCTAAATAAATATTTAGCACTTAAATCCCATCTAGGAGTAGCTCTATAATAAACTCCAAATTCTGGTGCTATTCCATCCCCTCTAGTTTCTAAATTTCTATTTTTTCTATAACCATCAAACTCTATATTTTGATATAAATATGTATATCTCATTCCTAAGGATATAGATAACTTCTCATCTAACTTTTGAGCTACTCCAAAAACTATTCCTGGGGCCAAATAATCTAATTTGACATTATCAATAAGTGATCTACTTGTTGATAAGTCAAGTTGCCCTCCTTGCCCCATAGAACCTACCCCTATATAATATGCTCTACCACCTTTTACATAAACATATTCACCAGCTGGTATATACTGTAAATTATTAACTTCTACATTAGTGGTGTTTCCTAAAGGACCATTAATCCCTTGTTTATAATCAGGTTTACATACGTACATACTTATTCCAATATGTTGTCCCTCTTCTAAAAATCCTAAAGCTGCTGGATTATAAAAAACTGAATCCGCTGATACTTCTGCTTGTTGAACTGGATTTCCTTGCCCACTAGTTGTGGGACTTGTCATAACGTTCCCTCCCCCTAATGCAAATATCTTTAAACTACACAAAATAATTCCTATTAATATTTTATTTTTCATTTTTTCTCCAAGTAAATTTTTATTAAAAATATAAATCTATAAATAATCTTTTTAAAACATTATAAAGTATTTGTTTTTATTTCCATATATCAAAATAACTTTAATATATGGAAGTTTATAGTATTTTAATAACAAAATAATTTTATCTAATTCTCTAATTTAATATTTCTTTACAATTCTTTATGTTTATTTTTAATTTTATAAGGCATACTTATACTAAATAAATTTTATTTTTTCCCATTTTTAATATTTTATTGTTTAACATCTATCTGGAGGTACTAAATGAAAGACAACTTACCCTTCTCATTTTTAAATTCTACTTTAGAAAAAAAAACAGTTGATAATGTCTTACAAGAATTATCTAATACCAAATTTTCTGTAGAAGAAAACTATTCAATTAATGAAAAAATTATAAATATTGAGTCCTCTCTAAAAAATGAAAGTGCTATTATAATAAAAGGGGTTAATGCTTTACTTATAGATGCTATTCAATGTCGGGCAACTGATATTCATATTGAAATTTATGAAGATAGTCCCCGAATTAGATATAGAATTGATGGAAAACTTATTGTAAAGCACTCTTTAGATAAAACAATTTTTAACCCTTTAATTTCAAGATTAAAAATATTAACATCTTTAGACATTTCTGAAAGAAGGTTACCTCAAGATGGACGAATGAAAATTTTATTCTTAAATAAAATAATTGATTTTAGAATATCTACAATTCCAACAATTTATGGTGAAAAAATTGTTTTAAGAATACTTAATAGTGAATCTAGCAATATCTCCCTATCAAATATTGGTTTCACAACTAAAGACTACACATCTATTTTAAAAATTTTAAACTTATCTACAGGTCTTATATTAATTACCGGGCCTACTGGTTCCGGAAAATCAACCACTCTCTATTCTATTTTAAGTTATCTTAATAAATCTGATATAAATATATCTACAATTGAAGACCCCGTTGAATATAACATAAAAGGAGTTAATCAAATTCAAATAAAGCCTACTATTGGGCTAACTTTTTCCAATATTTTAAAACAACTCTTAAGGCAGGATCCAGACGTTATTATGATTGGTGAAATTAGAGATAAAGATACTGCACAATTAGCTTTAAAGTCTGCTCTAACAGGGCACTTAATTTTTTCAACTCTCCATACAAATGATGCAATAAGCTCTATTAATAGATTAAAAAATCTTGAAATTGATGATTACCTAATTGCTGCTACTTTGAGACTTGTTATTTCTCAAAGGCTTATTCGTTTACTTTGTCCACATTGTAAAATTATAGAT
>CAMTIW010000203.1 GCA_947072665.1 uncultured Fusobacteriaceae bacterium
TAAATAAAGAGAGTTATAAAGATAAAGATAAAGATAAAATTAAGGAAAGAATAGAGGAAGTTAAAAAAATTTTATAGTGAAAATAATTATCTAGATTTTGATGGAATAATAAAAAGAGTTTTAAAGGAATTAAAAGAAAATAAAGAATTGTTAAAATTAGTTTCTGAAAAGTATAAATTTATAATGGTAGATGAATATCAAGATACAGACTCATTTCAAAAAGATTTTCTAATTACATTGAACAGAGCAGGTTCTAATATAATGGCTGTAGGAGATGATTTTCAGAGTATTTATGCTTTTAGAGGAGCAAATTATAAAAATATATTGCTTTTTAAAAAGGATTTTACTAGAGGTAAATTGATAAAGTTTCAAAATAACTTTAGATCCTCTAAAGAGATAGTAAAATTTATAACTTCAATTACTGATAAAATTAGTAATAAGATAGAAAAAAATTCTTTTGCTATAAAATCTAGTGAGAAAAAACCTAAGGTTATAACAGTAAATACATTAGAAGATGAAGGTGAATATATAGCGATATCCATAAGAAAGATATTGTCTGAAAAAGATTTTCATGGAACTATTGGAATTTTATATAGAAATAAGCACCTTGTTAATCATATTGAAAAAGGTTTAGATAAATATAGTGTAGAATATAATAAAATAAAAGAAGAAAATAGAGAGAATAAAATTATAGAAAATTTTTTAAATTTTTATAATTTCTTTATAAGACCTGAAGGTTTTAATATAGAAAAAATAAGGTTAAAATTAGATGAAAGTAAGGAAGATAAACAGATTTCTACTTGGGAATTAGTAAATTTTATCAATAAGGTGAAATTTATAAAAAAAAATAATCTAAAAAATGGTGAAAAAAATAGAAAAAATTCTAATGAAGTAGAATATAATAGAATTATAGATGAAATTGAATCTAAATTATATAAAAAAATAGTTAGAGGTTATATTGAATTTATAACTGAAGTTAGTGAGCAAAATAAGATTGATTTATTGTTTTATCTATATCTATCTATTAATAGTAAAAAAATGAATTTAGAAGAAATGAAAGAAGTTCTTTTATGTAATTGTAAGAATATAATAATAGATGAATTAAAGATAAAAAAAGTTATAATAAAAAAGGAAGAAAAAAAACAAGGAAAAGTTGACTTATTAACTGTTCATTCATCCAAGGGATTAGAGTGGGATTATTTATTTGTTGCAACAGTAGTAGAAGGTGTATACCCCAGAGAGAGATTTCAAAATACTGAATATACAAAATGTACTAAAAATAATATAAGCAATAAAGAAAATGAATTATATATAGATGAGGAACGAAGAGTTTTTTATGTTGCGTGTAGTAGAGCAAAAAGAGATTTAACAATAACCATTCCTAAAAGAATTCATTGGTTTAATAAAGATTTTGAGGGAATAAGTAGATTTTTGACTGAAATAGAAAGCGAAAACTATGATTTTTTAAGTAAAGAGATATAGATAAATATAGATAAATATAGATAAAGAGGAGTAGGGTATGATTTATTTTATAGTTGGAGATGGTATTCCTTTTCAATTAAAGTATCAGGAAATTCTGAAAGAGATTCAAAATAAAGAGGGATTACCAGTTAATTATTTTGACTTTTCTCAAGATGAAACGGAATCTTTTTTAGAAAGAGTAGCACAAAATTCAATGTTTAGCCCTAAGGAGCTTTTCGTTATAAAAAGATTTGAATCGATAAAAGGGATAGATAAGTTTATAAAGGTATTAGAAAAGATAAACTTTTCACAGAAAGAGCTTATTTTTCTTTATGAGGAGTTTTTTGACGATTTTGGTAGAAGAGAGGATGAAAAAGATAAAGCTTCTCAAGATAAAAAGAAAAAACTATTAGAACAGATGGAAAGCATTGGAAAAGTTTATACTTCGAGAGTTGAAAATATGAAGAAGATGGGTCTTAACTATGTAGTGGATAATCTTAAAATTTCAGAAAAAGAGGCGGAAGAACTTTTACAATACGTTGGAGAAGATTTTTATAGTTTAAGAAATGAAGTAGAAAAAATATTGTTATTTTTAGATGGTGAGCCTTACTCTTTTTCAAAAGTATCGAACATTATAACTTTAAATAAAGAGGGAAGTCTAAAGAAGAGTGTAGAATTATTTTTAATAGAGAAGAAAACCGAGAAATTACTTGAAATTTTAGAAAAGGATAAAGAATATATTGCTTTTATATATAGTGTTTTTGAAGAATTACTTGTTTACTATAAGTTAACACTATTAGAAAAAGAGAAAAAAATAAGATTTGAAATGTCATACAATGATTTTAAAAGTGTGTATGATAATGTAAATGAGCTGTTTTTAAATGATAAAACATCTAGACCTCAACATGCTTATGCAGTTTTTACAAAGTTAAAAAATGCTAAAAATTTTAAAAGTGAGTTTTTAATAAAAAAATTAAAAGAGCTCTCAAGTATAGACTATGGAATAAAATCTGGTGAAATGGAACCAGGGTTATTTGTATCTCTATATATAATCGGATTTTATAATAACTAGAGTAGAAAATTATAGGAAATAAAAAAGGAGAGGACTATTCCTCTCCTCCAAAAAATAAAATTTCAGCTTCAGCTTCATACCAAGGCCCTTCTTCGTCTTCACCGTATGTTAAGAAAAACTCTATTTGTGCATCATCAAGAGTAAATCCAACTGAGTGTTGTTCCTCTTCTTTAAAATCAAAGAATTCAATTTTATTATATTTAATTTTTTCTAAACGTTGTACAATTTCAGTTCTCTCTTCAAAAAAGTCATTAAGATCTTCTTTTATAAAAAATCCTCTCTTTTCAAATTCTCTATTAATGTTTTCAATTTTGTGAAGTGTTTTTTCGTCCAAATAAATCATGCTCCTATATAAATAATTTTTTTATG
>CAMTIW010000204.1 GCA_947072665.1 uncultured Fusobacteriaceae bacterium
TGAAAAAGAGTTTTTATTATTAAGTATAATGTCTTATTGTAATTTTAATCAATCGTGTATAAATTTAGATTTAGAAAAAGCCTTGGATAATATTAAAATAGATGAGCATAAATGGATAAAATTTAAAATTTTATCTTTGAAAACATATAAAGAATTTATAACTTTCTTTGAAGAGGAGCTTAAAAATTGGAAGATATTAAGTATCTATGATAAAAGAGCTGCAAATAAAGAGGGAAGAAATGAAAAAACAGGATTTTACAGTATCTCTTTTAAAAAAGAAGAGGAAGTAGTAATAGCTTTTAGAGGGAGTGAAGTTTTTCCATACGAAGAAGCTTATAAAGATTTTGTAGAAAATAATTTAATATTAGGAATAGGAAAAAGACCTAAACAATTTGATGATGCAATAGATTTTTATAATCAACATATCTATAAATATAGTATAGATAAGAAAAATATAAATATAACAGGTCACTCTTTAGGTGGAGGGATATCTCAATATATAGCAGCTTATTCTAATAAAAAATATGGTTATATTCCTAAAACAATTACTTGGAACTCTGTAGGTGTAAATAAAAAAGGTATATTTACTATAGAAGACTTTCTAAAGTTTGATGAAATATTAGAAAAGGCATTAACAATTGATGAAAAGTGGTTTAAGATATTAGATGTCTTTAGAGCTCAGTATTATTCATTATTAGCAAATTATTTAGATGGTTCTAAATTATCCCTGGAGAAATATTTTTTAGATAAATTAAAAATGGATATAGTATTTAATTTATGTTTAACAAGAATAACAACTAGTTTGGAAGAAAGAGCTAAGATAAAAGAGATATTAGTTAATACATTTGCTAAAAGTGAAATAGTTATAGAAGGACTTGAAAAAGCTAAGCTATTTTTAAATGAATTAGCAGAGAATGAAGTCTATAAAGATAGAGTAATAAATTATGGACACTCTAAAGATATTACTTTTAATGTTTTTGAGCATATAGGTGTAGCATTAAAAGTTGATGATGATTTTAAAGTAGCGCATAGTAAAAAAATGTTGAATCTGATTTTAGATAAAGAAAAATTCTTTACATATTATCATTACGATGATGTATTTCTACCTTTTTTTAGTAATAAGAAAGAAAATGAAGGTTGTATATCTTGTGATTTAGAAATAGAGTATGTAAGTTCAGCAATTAGATATTTAATGTATAAAGAGGATGGTTTCTCTAAGAAAATCTTAGGAGAATATTACACTGTGGAAAATAATCAAATGTTAGAATATGAAGGTGTGAGACATGAAATTATTTCAGGACTTAAGAAAACAAAAGTTGAAATATTATATAAAAATAAAATTAAAGAATATATTACTGATTTAGAGACGGGAGAGATACAAGAAATTTGGCAACTTATAAAACAGAGAATGCCTAGCCCATATTTATCAAAAGATGTATATGACAGAATTTTATATTAAGGGGAATTATGAATTATAATGAAGAAAATTTAAAAAAATTATTTGTTGATTCTATTGAAAAGGATAATCTTTTAAAGATGGTATTATCATCTGTTGTGGAGAAAAAAGAAGATGCAATTACAAAATATACAATAAAACCTATTTTAATAAAAGAAAAAATTGTATATCAAATAGAATATTTTAAAAATAATAAAGCTTTTCACAAAAATTGTGATAGAGTTGAAGTAATTAATGAAATTTTAGAGGTATATTCTAACTTTAAAAATATAAATTTATTTACTACAAATTGTGATTTCTCTATTTTATGTAATAAAGGAAAATTCCATGTTACTTCAAAAAGTAAAGAAGCATGTAACGTAAAAATTGAACAGCATAACAAGAAAAAAGAGTATTTAATAGAAGAGGGAACTCCAGTAGAATTTTTAGTAGATTTAGAGGTTATGGATTCTTCAGGAAAAGTATTAAAAAATTCATATAATAAATTCAGACAAATTAATAAATATTTAGAATTTATTGAGGGCGTAATAGAAGAGTTAAAAAGTAAAAAACTAATTGGAAATACAATGAAAATTATAGATTTTGGAAGTGGAAAATCTTATTTAACTTTTGCTTTATACTATTATTTACATGAAATAAAAAAATTAGAAGTAGAAATTGTAGGGTTAGATTTAAAGAAAGATGTAATGATGAATTGTGAGAAATTAGCACAAAAATATAAGTTTAATAATCTGAAATTTATTTATGGGGATATAAAAGACTATGAAGGATTTAGTAGTGTAGATATGGTTTTTTCTCTTCATGCTTGTGATACAGCTACAGATTACTCTTTCTTAAAAGGTTTGGAGTTAAATGCAAAGGCAATTTTAGCTGTTCCATGTTGCCAGCACGAATTTAACGCTAAAATAAAATCAACTAAAGAGAGTGGACTTAAAGAAAATTTATCATCTTTAACATCTCATGGAATACTTCAAGAAAAGCTTAGTAGTCTTTTAACAGATGGGTTTAGAGCAGAAGTAATGGAATTGTGTGGATATAAAAGTAAAGTAATAGAGTTTATAGATACAGAACATACTCCAAAGAACCTTTTAATAAAATGTATAATAGACAAAAATATGACAAAAGATTATTTTGATAAGAAGAAAGAGCAATGTCTAAAGTTAATAAACTTTTTAGGGATAGAACCTTTATTTTTTCAGATAGCTAATAGATATTTTAAATACAAAGATTAATTTCTAAATTTTAAGAAAAAAATCTGAGTCAAAATTTTCGAATATTTATTAAAATGCTTTCTTTAAAAGGGGTGCTTCATGATATCTAAAAAAGAGTTAAATTACTATATTAGAAAATTAGAAGTATCCGAAATAAAAGAGAGTGAATTAGAAAATGGGAGTGATTTTTATTTAGAATCTACAAGTGAGCAAAAGAGAGCTATTTAC
>CAMTIW010000205.1 GCA_947072665.1 uncultured Fusobacteriaceae bacterium
TAATTATACCCACTGAAACTTCATCTTTTTATACTTACTACCATTCTTTCAATATTTTAAATATAACTTTTTACAATAAATTAGGAAATCCAATTAGCACTCTTCTATTCAAAAATGCAAATAAAGAGGAGCTAGATATATTTTTATTTAACCAACTAATAAGGAGTAAATAAATGGATAACGATGCTACAATTCTATTGATTAAAAAAGTTCAACTCAATTCTGATTCTGATGCTTTAGATACATTAATTCAAAATCATAAAAATTTAATTTTTCATTTAATATTAAAGTACAATACCCGCAACTCATATTATATTGAAGATATATCACAAGAAGCCTATATAGCCCTCATTGATGCTGTCCGCACTTACAGGGGGAGTAACAACTGTAAATTCACTACATTTGCTTATTTCGTAATTCGTAATAAAATTTTAAACTTTATCCTTAAACAAAAATTAATTGATAAACATTACCTTAGTAATTCTGAACTTAATACTATTAGTTTACCACAAATCAGTCCTAATAATTTAAAACCTTTCATTTTTGGACATATCAACAAAACTTTAACCTCTTTAGAATCTCTTATTATCAAATGGAAATTTGGATTAGATAACGAATCTTCGTATAGCTCAGAAGAAATTGCTAAGATATCTTCACTTTCCTCAAGAAGAGTAAATCAAATTATCCAAATCTCTCTACAAAAACTAAGAATATCAATAGAAGATGAATCAGAACTAAATAATAAAAATCTATTTTTAGGAGAAACGTAAATGAATAGTGAAATTAAAAATACCATTTGTGGAATATACCAAAGAAAGTTATTAGAGTTAGGCTTAGATATTAAAGATGCTTATATTCTAACTCTTTTAAAAGATATGATTGGAACTACTGGAGATATACAAAAGATTGTTGATGGCGTTGTTTATTATTCGATAGACTACAATGACATATGTGAGTTTCTTCCAATTATAGAAATAAATAATACTAAAGTTATAAGTAGAAGAATAACTAAATATGAAAATCTTGGATTACTTTCTAAACATACTCATAAAAAATATGATAATGAAAAAAAAGCTTTTGATGGAGCTTATACATTTATAACTTTAAAAGAAAGTTTTAGAGATTTATTTGAAGTTTCTTCAATAAATATAGATACTAAAAAAATTGCAGAAAGAGCTAAAAAAATGGGGTTAGAAATTACAAAAGCAGAGGGTACTCAAAAGTTCTCTCTGGTGGAAGAAAAAATAGCAGAGGGTACTTTTGAGTACCCTCTGGGTAAACCATTGGAAACATTAGGCTTTTGCAGAGAGCACTCTGGAGTGCCTTCACGTGAGGGTACTCAAAAGTGCCTTCATAGTAGTAGTAGTAATTATATATTTAATAATAAGAAAAAAGATATAAATACAAAAAAAACTACTACTAATAATATTCGAAATAACGTTAAAGAAAATATTAATATCAACTATGTTTTTTTGAATAACAAAAATTTTTATCCAGAACTGGTTGATTCGACTATTTTTAATATAAATAAAAATATAATTGATTTAACTGAGGATAAATTTAATGTAGTTTATAGAGCTGCCAAAACTGAGATTAAGAGAGGTTTTGGAAAAAATATTAATGCTGTAATCTACCGTGCTTTGACAAAAAGATGGGAGTTTCAAGCTACTAATAAAAATAAATTAACAACATCATCTGAGAGTTTAGCTGAAATTGAGAGAATTTTAGAAAGGAACTATGAATATGCAATTGGATATGTTGAATGCAACTATAACGAGACTAATGTTATAGAAGTTTTTAATACCCTTATGAAAAAAGAATATCCTAAAGATTTGGTAGAGAGATATCTTTTGAGAATTAGGGTTTTTTTTGAAAATAGAGGTGTTTAATGAAAAAAGAGGAACTAGTTCGTACCTAGCTCCTCTTCTCATGATGAGGTAAACTTTCATCAAATTATTTACGTTAATTAATTATAACAAAAGTAATTTCTTTTGTAAATACAATTGATTTTATATCATCTGATTGTACTTATTGTTATAAAATTTATTTTAATTTCCTAAAGGCTTTCTACAAATTCCAATAGTATTTTTATTCTTATTTAAAATACTTTTAATTTTTACAATTGGGTTTTCTTGAAAAACTTCTTCAATCAGAATTTCAACTTTTTTCAAATCATTATCTTGGATCAATAAATTTTCACAAAGACTATTAAAATAATTCTTTATTAAAATAGGTTCTATATTCCCAGTCATAGAAGAAAGCGAGTTAAAGCCTAATTTCATTTTTTCAGGTAAACCTACTTCTCCTCCAGCATAAAAATAAAAATCTTCATTTTTTATTTCTTTTTTTAATTGACTTACTTTTTCTGAATTTCCAGCTTCTTTTAAGCCTACAATCAATTCATTTTTTAAAAGATCTTTTATGCTATCAGCTGTTAAATCAAATCCAGTTCTTCTAGGATTATTATAGATAATCACATTTTTATTGGCTGCTTTTATTATATTATTAGCATATACAATCGCTTCAGTTTGAGATGGCAATATATAAGGTGGAAATCCTAATAAAATGCCACTTATTTTTGTTTTACTAATCTCTTTAGCTAGATAAATAGCTTCTTTTTCTCGAATACTAGAAACACCAAATATTATTTCCATCTCATTAATTAAATAACTATTTTCTAAAGCATTAAGCAATTCAATTTTTTCATTTAGAGATAAACTATGTTGCTCTCCAGTACTTCCGCAAACCATCACAGATTTTATTGAGTTCTTATATAATTTTTCAATATGAGCGAGTGTTAAATTAACGTTTAACGATTCATCTTCATTAAATGCAGTTGGAACTGCTATATGGAATTTTTCTTTTAACATAATTTTAATTCTCCTTTTT
>CAMTIW010000206.1 GCA_947072665.1 uncultured Fusobacteriaceae bacterium
ATCTTCTAAAGCTTTATATAATGGAATACCTTGATATCTTTTATTTCCTAAAGAATCACTTTCTATCCCATACTTATCTGCTGTTATACCAATAGCTGGAGCTGGCTGTCCATTTATATTTTTATAATTTCTCAAAAGGGCTAAGGTTTCCATACCTGTCATACTTTCATTTTCAAATTGCTCAAGAAGTTCTAATTTTGTCTTCATTTTTTCAATTTGTATCTCTCTTTTTTCTTTTCCATAAGAATATTTTAAAGGTAACGTATATTTATTATATTTTAAATCTTGATTTATGGTAATAGAAAAACTTAGTATTGACATTCCAAGCATAACTATTAATCTTAATACCCACTTCATAAAGACCCCCCATTAATTATATCTGTTCTATTCTTCGTTAATAGAATCCTCTAATATTGATTTTAATATTAGGCTTCCTTTTTCTAACTCTTCTAAAGTTAAAGATGAAAAACTTAATCTAAATTTATTTTTTTCCCATTGTGCAGGAAAAAATATACTACTATTCAACATATTAAGATTACTTTCTTTACAAAAAGCTATAAAGTTTTCTAAGTTTATTTTTGGTGACACTTCAATCCAAATAAAAAATCCACCTTTTGGTTTAAATAGTACCTCTACATTTTTTATTTTAGATATTCTTTTTAATAGATATTCTTGTTTCTCTTTTAAAATCCTCCTCACTCTCTCAGAATGTTCAGAAAACTCTTCAGAAGTTAAAAAATTCTCTAATATTTTTTGATTAAATCCTGTTGTTGTTGTTCCTAAACTATGCTTTATAAGTATTAGCTGCTTCAAATACTTTTTAGGGCATACTAACATTGCCGTCTCTATTCCTGGCATTATTATTTTTGAAAAAGTTTTCAGGTAAAATACCTTCTCATTATCCCATTTATCAAAAGATTTAACAGGAACCGGCCTTGTTTCTCCAAAATAAAAATCTGCAAAACTATCATCCTCTACAATATAAAAATTATATCTATGAGCTAGCTCTATAATTGCTTGTTTTTTAGTATCACTCCATGTTATTCCTGTTGGATTTTGGAAATTAAAAACTTCATAAATAAAAGAGATATTTACTGTTTTTAAAAGCATTTCAAACTCTTCTAAATCCCAACCATCATTTTTCTGACTAATTGTATAAATATTACAATTTTTTTTAAAAAGATGTAGCGCATTAGGATAACTTGCATTAGCAACAACTATATTAGGCTTATTATTTTGATGAAAAAAATTCAGTATTGTATTTAGGGACTGTTGTGTACCTGAAGTAATTATTATCTCTTCAGAATTTGTAAAAATATCATTTTTTTCAACAGCATCAGCTACAACTTTTCTTAAACTACTAATACCTTGAACATTTTGATATTCAAATATTCCAGGGTCACCTGCATCAAAAATATCGTTAGCAAATCTCTTATATAACTCAAAAGGAAAGTAATCAGGAGCTAAAGTTCCTTTTGCAAAATTTATATTATCCATAATTTTTATTTGCCCCTCATAAAAGTTATCTACGATTGGTTTATTTTCTTCGTCAGATATAATATTACTTTTATTCAATACAAAGCAACCTTTTCCTATTATTTTCATTATATAATTTTCATTTTCTAAAATGTCATAAGCCTGAATCACTGTATTCAGATTTACTTTAAATCTCATAGCGGTTTGTCTAATAGAAGGTAATCTTTCTCCTTCTCTTAACTGATTATTCAAAATTTCATATTTAATAATCTTGTATAATTGAAGATATAGTTTTTCATCGCTGTCTCTATCAAACTCTAAATGATATTTCATCTTATCTCCTTTGTTATTTTTTCACATCAGTTAACTTTTTTTAATTTATATGAAAAAATGATATCAAATATTTACATAATGATCTTTTTTTGATATTATATCATTTTTTTACATAAAAAAACAGTACTTTAACTTAATTAATTACCTATACTTTGCCTATTTTTTTTGATAAAATAGTTAAATAAATCTAAAATATGAGGTGTCTAAATTGAAAAAAAAATTATTATTTTTAACATTTTTTATCTCAATATTTCTACTAGGATATTCTAGTGAAAATACTGCAAATACCACTCAGCTTTATAAATTTAAAAAGATTGAAGGAAAGACCCCTATCTACTCTAAAGAGCCCGTAACTTTAAATACAAAATCTAACACTTCAAACGTTACTATTGTAAAAAATTATACAGCTCCAAAAGAGATGTTTAGAACAACATGGGTAGCAAGTGTGGAAAATATGAATTTTCCACAAGCTACAATGATTAATGGCAAAAAAGTTATAAGAAATAATATTGAAGAGCTTAAATCAGACTGGATAAATATTTTAGACACTCATGAAAGAATGAATTTTAATGCTGTTATATATCAAGTAAGTCCAACTTTAGATGCTGTATATAAATCTAAAAATAGACCTTGGAGTCATGTTCTAACTGGAAAGCAAGGTGTTAAGCCACAGTGGGCTGATGATTTTGATTTACTTAAATGGATGATAGCAGAAACTCATAAAAGAGGTATGGAGTTTCATGCATGGTTCAACCCTTATAGAGTTACACATGTTGGACCTAAAAATACAACTTTAAAAGCTGAATTAAATAAATTATCAAAAGATAATTTTGCAAGAAAAAATCCAGATCTTGTGTATATGTTCGATAATAAACTGTATTTAAATCCTGGAGAAGATAGGGTTATTAAACATATTACAGACACTATTTCTGAATTTTTATCTATCTATGATGTTGATGCAATACATTTTGACGATTATTTTTATCCTTATAAATCACAAAGAAATGGAAAAGATTGGTACTTTGGAGATGATTTAGAAGATAGAAAAACCTTTGCAAAAAATCCTCGTGGATT
>CAMTIW010000207.1 GCA_947072665.1 uncultured Fusobacteriaceae bacterium
CATTGGTAGCTCTTTTAATAAGTTATCAAATAAAAAATGTTATTATAAAATTATTGATTTTCTCAATCGTTTATCTAATATGTTGGTTTTATTCAATATATAAAAAAAGAATGGAAGTGTTTTAATGAAAGTAAAAGTTGAAAAAAATAAAAAAGGTATAAATAAGAATAATATTTGTATATACACTCCGGAAGAAGTAGCAAAACTTATGGTTGTTTCATCTTTAGATAAGTATTTTTCCAAAGGTATAAATAAAAAAAAATTAGAAGCATTGAAGGTTGCGGACTTATCTTGTGGTGAAGGTTCTTTTCTTCTAATTTTATTAGATAAATTATTGGAGAAATCAGTAGAATTATATGGAATAGCAAAATATAATGAAAATTGGATAAATGGTTATGACGTAGATGCAAATGCTATCTATATATTAAAAAAAAAATCTAAAAAAATTATAGAGAAATATGGAATATTATTTGAGACTTGTAACTTAAATATAAATTTAACTGATTCTTTATTATTAAAAGATTTTCCAACTTATGATATAATATTTGGGAATCCACCTTATTTAGGTGAAAAAAATAACAAAGATAAGTTTAGAAAGATAAAAGAAACTGAATTTGGAAAAAAATACTATGAAGCAAAAATGGATTATTTATATTTTTTCATAGAAAAAGGGATCGAACTATTAAAAAAAAATGGAATATTAACTTATTTAACAACAAATTATTGGTTTATGGCAGATTCGGCTACAAAACTTAGAAAATTGGTGAAAGAAGAAGGACATTTAATCAAAATTGATAATATGAATTATTCATTATTTGAAGATGCACCAGGACAACATAATGCAATTTTTATATGGGAAAAAAATAAACTAAAAAGAAATTTGAAAACAGAAGTTATTCAAGATGGAAAAAAATTCTTTATACCAAGCGACTATCTTTATGATGGATTAGGTAAGATATCTTTGGCTTCTAAGGATGAAAGAGTATTTAGAGAGAGAATTTTAAAAAATAAAACACATGATTTAAGTGAGCTTGTTAACATTAATCAAGGGATAGTATCAGGCTGTGATAAAGCTTTTATTACTACAGAATTAAATGAAGAACTTAAAGAATATTCGTTACCTCTATATAAAAATAAAGATATAAATAAATATAGTGTGAAAGAAAAAAATGATTTTTGGATTATTTACCCAGAAAAATCAGATAAATTTTTATTAAAAGCTGAAAAATATTTACTCCCTTTTAAAAAACAATTGGAGAATAAGAGAGAAGTTAGAAATGGACAAAAATATTGGTGGGAACTTCAATGGGCAAGAAAAAAATCTGTATTTCAAGGACCTAAAATTGTAGTTAGACAAAGGTGTAAAACTAATATTTTTGCATACACAGAGAAAGATTTTTATGGAAGTGCAGATATCTATTATTTAACTCTAAAAAATGAAAATACAGATATTTTTTATATTTTAGCTTATTTAAATTCTGAAATTTTCTTAAAATGGTATAGATACAATGGAAAATACAAAGGAAAAAATTTTGAATTTTATTCGACACCTTTAAAAACTGTTCCCATTATTTATCCCAAAGATAAGAAAGAAATAGAGTATATATCGAAATTAACAAAATTGCAAATAGAAATTTTTTCAGAAAAAATTCAAGAGAAGATTGATTTATATTTTAATAGACTTTATAAATAATAATATTTTATACAAGGAGTTATATATGAAAAAAGAAAGAAAAAGAGCTAAAAAACTAGGTTTACCACCTGGAACAATTATTTATACTGGTTCTAAAACAGAAGAAAAAATTTCTATTGATTATTATACATACAACAATTTAAATGTAGAAAAATATAAATTTGAAGATTTAGAAACTCTTATGAAAATAGATGTTGATAAGGATAAAACAAACTGGATAAATATAGATGGAGTTCATGAAGTTGGACTTATAGAAAAAATAGGTGCTAAATTTAATATCGATAACTTTATTTTAGAAGATATTGTTAGTGTAAATCAACGTCCAAAGGTAGAAGAAAGAGAAGATTATATATATATAGTTATAAGAATGCTAAGATATAATAAACACGAGAAAAAAATAATATCAGAACAGGTATCTCTTATTTTATCAGAAGATTATTTAATAACATTTCAAGAGGAAGAAGGGGATGTTTTTGATCCAATTAGGAAAAGAATTGAAACTGGTGGAAAAATATGCAAAAAAAATAATGACTATTTAGCCTATACTATTTTAGATGCCATTGTGGATAATTATTTTTTAGTTTTAGATTATGTTGAATTAGAAATAGATGAGCTAGAAGATAGACTTATTCATACTGCTGTAAGAACAGATTTACAAAAAATAATAGATTTAAAGCAAGAATTCAATATTCTTAAACGTGGGATGTTACCAACTAGAGAAATAATGAAGAGACTTCAACATGCTAGAGGTATTGACATTTTTAAAGAGGACATGACAATTTATTTAAATGATCTTCACGATCATGCTATTATGGTCCATGATAGTGTAGAAAATATGAGTAATAGAGTAACGAGTTTATTAGAAATTTATCATTCCACAGTAAATAGTACAATGAATGATATTATGAAAGTTTTGACAATAGTATCCACAATATTTGTTCCACTGACATTTTTAGCAGGTATTTATGGAATGAATTTTGAAAATATACCGGGATTATCATGGAAGGACGGATACTATGTTCTTTTAGTAGTGATGGGAGCATTAACTGTATTTATGTTATATTTATTTAGAAGGAAAAAATGGCTTTAGTTTAATTTTATTATTTTGGGGGGGATGAGTATGTTTTT
>CAMTIW010000208.1 GCA_947072665.1 uncultured Fusobacteriaceae bacterium
TATTGATAATTTAGAAACAATAACTTTATTTATTAAATATGTAACCAATTCTTTCAAAAGAGTTATTTCTGACGATGATTTTATTATTTTAAGCAACTATCTTTTGATTACTATTATTAGAATAAAAAAATCTAAGTCTCTTTCAAATGGAAAAAATGAGAACTTCTTTTCAAATACCAATGAGTTTGAATTTATAAATAAATTTATTCCCCTAATTGAAAATATGTACAGTATTGATTTTAATAAGCACGAACTATTAAAATTAACTGATTACTTCTTAGGGAGTCATTCATATTCTCTTTCTAAAGATAATTTTAATAATTGGATTGAACTAGATATTCTTACTCAACAACTTATAAATGAATTCTCAAAAATAAGCAATTACGATATTTTACATGATTCGTCTCTATTAGACGGATTATCTAATCATATAAAACCTGCTCTTTATCGTACTAAAAATAAGATAGAATTAGAAAACTCTATTTTGGATGAATTTTTAGATTTTTATCCTGATATTTTTGATTTTACTAAAAAAGCTCTAACTCTATTTGAAGATTTTTTAAATGAAAAAATAAGTGATGAAGAGGTTGCTTTTATTGGAATGCACTTTAAAGCTGCTATTGATCGAATTAATTCAACAAAGTCTGAAATAAAAAATTTACTTATTGTTTGCGGTTTTGGATATGGGACTTCTAAGCTACTTTCGCAGCAAATCAGAGAAATTTATAATGTAAATATAGTTGCAACAATCCCATTTAATCAAGTTGAAGATTATCTTAGAGACAATAAAATTCACATGATTATAACTACACTTACAAATTTTAACTTTATTACATCAATCCCTATAATTTCTATTAAAACATTATTAAATAATGATGATTTAGCAATTTTAGAAAGCTATAATTTACCAAAATATAATAAGAGAATATTTTTATCAGATATTTTAGAAAAACTAAATCCATTCCTTAAATCAAGTAATAATAGAGAGCTTATTGAAACTTTAAAAGATACATTAAAGGATGTTTTGATTGACGATACAAGGCAACCGTTACAAAAACTTTCCAATTCTCTTAAAGATAATCTTATTATTTTAAATTCTGATATCTCTTCATGGGAGGAAGCTGTTTATACTTCAGGCAAACTTCTTGAAGATAATAATTTTATAGATATGAGCTATACTGAAGATATGATTGAAAATATTAGAATAAATGGTCTTTACTCTATTCTTTCTAATAATATTGCTATGCCTCATGCTAAAAATAATGAAAATGTTTTTAAAACAGGAATATCTTTAATCGTTTTAAAAAATCCTGTTATTTTTCCTGGGGATATTCCTATTGATATAATATTTTCTTTTTCATCATACGACGGAAAAGAACATCTACCACTCTTAACTGAATTTATTGAACTGTTGAAAAAAACTGATTTTATTAAAATAGTTAAAACTTCTAATAATTCAGAAAAAGTAATTAAATTTATTCAAAAATTTGAATTTTTAAATTATTTTGGAAAATAAAATAAAATAAAATAAAATAAATAACGGATGCTCTTAAAACTTAAGATTATCCGTTATTTCACTTTATTGAAAGCATGATGTTTTATTTTTAAATTAGCTTTCTATAATATTTTATTTAAATATCGCTTCAAAAACTCTTTTAAAATTCTTATAAGCTATTAATTCTATCTCACTATCAGAATAACCTCTTTCTCTTAAAACTTTTACTACATTTTGGCTATCCCTTGCACTTCTTAGTCCTTCTAAATTCAGATCTTCCTCATTTGAAGGTAAATATTCACAAAAATCAAAACCTATTCCTACAGAGTCTATTCCTGCAACAGATATTATGTGCTCTATATGATCTACATATCTCTCCACAGTTCTATTTTCTTCAATATGATCTAAAAAGTTTCTATAGGCATTAACTCCTATTACACCTCCTGTTTTTGCAAGTGCTATTATTTGATCATCAGTTAAATTTCTAGCGTGTTTACACTCCTTACTAGAAGCTGAATGTGAAGCTATAATAGGTTTCTTAGCTACTTCAATAACATCCCAAAAACTTTTTTCATTTAAATGGGATACATCTACAACCATACCTAAATTTTCCATTTTCATAATACATTTTTTTCCTAATTCAGTTATTCCTCTATCCTTATTTCCTCTTGTTCCTGTTGCTAAAATATTCTCTTCATTCCACGCTAGAGAACAAACTCTATAACCTAGTTTATAAAGTTCATCTATTAACTCTAAAGATTCTTCATTTCTAATAGCTTTTAATCCTTCTATTCCCTTTACTATATTTACACTATCATCTACAAAAAAACTTTTTAAGTCTTCTTTTGTTTTTATTATCTTCACTGTTTCATCAAAACTCTCAATCTCTTTTTCTGCTGAATTTAACATCTCTTTAAACAAAGGAAGTAATCCTTCATCATGTATTTTTTCTCCATTTGTATATTTTTCAGGAAGATATATCACAAATATACCTCCATTAACTCCACCTTTTTTTAATCTTTCATAGTGATTATTTTTAAAAATATTTTCCTCTTTTCTCTCTCTTCTATCATGCACATCATTCCATATATCTGCATGTCCATCAAATATCTTTATCATAATTTTCCCCTTTTTAATTCTCATTTTTAGTTTTTATTTTTATCCTCTGTATAGGATAATATTTTTTTATAAATTTATCCACTTTATTTTAGTTTTTGTTTTAATTTTATCTCTATTTTTATTTTTTATCCCAATTATAATTTTATCACTGTAAAAAAATTTTATATTAAAGATTTTAAATATAAAAAATATAT
>CAMTIW010000209.1 GCA_947072665.1 uncultured Fusobacteriaceae bacterium
TGAAGTGTTTTTTCGTCCAAATAAATCATGCTCCTATATAAATAATTTTTTTATGTAATTAATTTTTTTTAGTATCCAAAGAAAAAATTTAACTTTTTTCATTTCGAAAGGTATCTTATCTAATGATTTTAAAAGATGAGATTGTATTTCATCATCGGTTGAATTTTTAGTAATCATTACATTCCTCCATTTTTAAAATTGTCTAAAGACGTAAGGTTTTTATCAAGTAAATCAATATCCAATGCTCCAGTATATTGAAAAATTATTGAACCATTTTGATCTAAGACATAAGTTGTCGGTAAGAGTTGTAGTGGAATATTAGTTTTTAAAGTATCTTTTTTATCAATAAAAATATTTGTGTCAACGTGGTATGTTGATTTAAATTGTTCAATTTCATCTTTATTATTGTATAAAATAGGCAGATAATCGAAATTATATTTTTTAGTTTTTGCAAAATTAGAAAGTTTTAAAAAATCAAAAATGAAGATATTTGATTCAAGATTACCAAAATGCAGAATAACTATATTATTAAAACTCTTATTTGTATATTGCTTATTATTTAAAGAATAAATTTGAAATTCAATTTTATTAATATAATTATCTAAACTATAAGATGTAAAAAAGATAGTTAAAGAAAATAACGATATTAGTAAAAGTCTATTTAACTTCAAAAGTTCACCTCGATTTAAATTTATCTAAGTATATATTGATAAGTATATATAATCATAATTATATCACAAAAAGCAAATATGTAAAATATTTAATATTTAAATGACAATAATAATAGAGGAGAATCCTAATTATTAATTGTAAAAATATAATTTACAAGTGACAAAAAGTTAAAAATAAAGTAAAATATGTATATTCACGTTTAAGAAAAAATAGTGAATATAAGCTGGAGGTGCACGATGCTAAATTTTGATTTTCAGAATAAAACAGAGATAATTTTTGGAAAAAATACAGAGGAAAGAGTTGGAAAAGAGATAAAAAAATATGGAAAGAAAGTTTTGTTGCACTATGGTGGAGGAAGTATAAAAAGAACAGGATTATACGATAGGGTAATAAAAAGTCTAAAAAATGAAAATATTGAAATCATAGAATTAGATGGAGTAATGCCTAATCCTAGAGTTTCTTTAGTAAGAGAAGGAATTAAAATTTGTAGGGAAAATTCAATAGATATAATTTTAGCTGTAGGTGGAGGATCTGTTATAGATTCTGCTAAAGCTATATGTGCAGGAGTACCTTATAGTGGAGATGTATGGGATTTTTGTGTAGAAGGTGTTCAAGTAGAGAATCCTTTACCACTTGGAGTTATATTAACAATTCCAGCAGCAGGAAGTGAGAGTAGTATGGGAACTGTTTTAACTAATGAAGAGGGACTATATAAAAAATCTTTTGGCTCAAATTTATTAAGACCTAAATTTTCAATATTAAATCCAGAATTAACATATACATTGCCAGCTTATCAAACAGCAGCAGGTGTTGTAGATATGATGGTGCATGTATTTGAGAGATACTTTACAAATACAAAATCTGTAGAATTAATAGATAGAATGAGTGAAGCAGTTTTAACAACAATAATAAATAATGGTGAAAAAGTATTAGAAAATCCTGAAGGATATGATGCAAGAGCAGAGATTATGTGGGCAGGAACTCTTGCTCATAATGATTTATTACATACAGGTAGAGAAACAGATTGGGCTTCTCATAAAATAGAGCACGAACTTAGCGGTATTTATGATATGACTCATGGTGCAGGTTTGGCTATTATAACTCCAGCTTGGATGAAATATGTTTATAAACATGATTTAGATAGATTTGTTCAGTTTGCAAATAGAGTTTGGGGAGTAGATGTAATAGGAGATAGGGAAAGTATTGCATTGGAAGGTATTAAAAGAATGGAAAAATTCTTTAAGAGAATGGGAATGCCAGTTACTTTACAAGAAGCTGGAATAACAAATGATAGATTTGAAGAGATGGCCAAAAAAGCTATTTCATTAACAGAAACAATAGGCGGATTTGTAAAGCTTAGCAAAGATGATATAGTTGAAATTTATAAATTAGCAAAATAAAGAAAATACAAGGGATAGATATGAACATAGTAAAAATAGATTATGAAAAGAAAATGCAGGAAATTTTAAAAGAAGTAAAAGATTTTGTTCCTAAAAAGAAACTTTTGCTACACTCTTGTTGTGCACCTTGTAGTGTTGCAATAATGGAGTCTTTGAAAGATTATTTTGATATTACAATATTTTTTTATAATCCTAATATAACAGAGAGTGAAGAATATTTTAAAAGAGCTATAGAGCAAGAAGAATATATAAAAGCTAATAATCTTGATATAAAAGTGATAAAGGGAATATATGATGTAAAAAAAGATTTCTTTGATATTGTAAAAGGTTATGAAAATTCTCCTGAGGGTGGGGATAGATGTACTCTATGCTATGAAAAAAGATTAGAAGAAACAGCGAAATTTGCAAAAAGTGAAAATTATGATTATTTTTCAAGTGTATTATCAATTAGCCCTTTAAAAAATAGTCAAAAATTAAATGTTATAGGTGAAAATTTAGAGAAAAAATATAATATTAACTATCTTTATGCAGATTTCAAAAAACAGGGAAGATATAAAAAAGGGGTAGAAATTTCGAAAGAACATAATCTTTATAGACAAGATTATTGCGGTTGTATCTTTTCTAAAGAGGAGTCTTACAAAAGAAAGATTAAAAAAATGGAAAATGAGGGGGTTTAAGGATAATTCCTTAAAAATTCGTATGGATTGCAAAAGTGAGAAAAAA
>CAMTIW010000210.1 GCA_947072665.1 uncultured Fusobacteriaceae bacterium
CCATCCACTTTATTAAAATTACACCAAAATATTTAAATATAAAATATTACTCTTAATTTTTAGAGTTTACACAAAATTTGAAGAAGACTCAAATAAAAGAGTATAGCAAGTAAGCTATACTCTTTATTTTTTATTTAAAGATTTTTAAAGCTCCTTTCTTTAATAATCTTTAAAAACTATTATAGTTTATAATTTGTATTAAATTTCCGAAATAAAAATTCATTTTTTAATTTTAGTAAAACTTATTTCGTATCCCATCTCATATAACGAATTAACTAAAAATTTTAATGATGGATTTATTAATTTTTTTTCAAGTCTTGAAACTGCTTGTTGGGTAGTTCCTATTTTTTTAGCTAAGTCAGTTTGGGTTAAATTATTTTTTTTTCTATAATCTATGAATATAGATATTACATCTTGAATTGCTTTATCTTTTTCATATTTTTCATTCAATTCAGGATTAGATAATAATTCTTTTTTCCACTCACTTATACTTATTCTTCCCATTTTATATACTCCTTAATATTTATAATAATATAAAAAAAATTTTAAATTAGTTTTTTTTTAAAATACATTATTTTTTTTAATTGGTTTTTGTCTTAAATTTTTTATCATTATTACACCTCCTTTTTAATAAATTTGTAAAATATTACAATTTAATATAATTTTTGATTTTTTAGTATTTGGGCATCGTCCTCCTTTCATATTTTAAATTTTTAAGTTTGAGATTTTTTATGATTGCAAGGTAGAAAAAATTTCTACCTTGCTTAACTAAAGGTTATTTTCTTTTATTCATTTTTGTAAAGACTATTGGAGGAAATCGATTCATATCTTTTTTTAAAACTCCTACAACTAAGATAATGTCTTTTTCCAAACGATAGAATATTCTAACATCCTTATAACGCAACTCTTTTAACGGATGATGATTCTGTATTATAGTAGTATGATTTGGCATATGACCATCATGCTTCTCTAATAATTCTATCGCTTCCATGATATCAACTTCAAAAGATTTTTCTCTTTTTAAGTTATTTAAATCTTTAAAAAATTCATCCAGTACTTCAGTTTTTTTCATATTCTCATCTCCTTAAAAATTTAAATAGTCATCACAAAAAGTTTTGCTATTTATTTTTAAGAATCAAACATCTTAATGTGATGCTTATAAATTATACATACTATTATACATCAAATAAGATGTGTGTCAATGTATTTATTTTTATTTATTTTCAATAGATCTTATGTAAGAAAAATTTCCTTTTAATATATTTTAAATTCTTTTAAAGACTTTTAGCCTTGAGATAGCCCTTATAAACATTGGGTTAGTAAAGATTTCACATAACCTAATGTCAATTTAACATAACTAAAATTTGACGAGTTATGTTTATGTATGTTATAGTTAATTGAAGATAAAATCTGGGGGTATTTTATGGAGTTGATTAAATATCATAATGATATTAACAAATTAAAATTAGGGAATTTTACAGAGAATGAAACAGATATATTTTTTAGTTTATTATTTAAAGCTAAAGAAACAAAAGAGGACATAATCATAATGAGTTTTTTAGAGTTGAAAGCACTTGCAAATGGAGATACTCATAATGATAGATTTTTAAGAAATATACTAAGTTTAAATGGAAAATTAAAATCAATGAACCAAACAGTTGAAATTGAAAAAGGTGTTTATTTAACTTTTTCTTTATTTGGAGATATATTGACTGATTCGAATAGAAAAATAATAGAAATACCTATTAATCCTAGATTTAGATATTTGATAAATAATATAATGGATAATTTTACGGTTATAGATTTAAAACAACTTGTTAGTCTTAAGGGGAATTATGCCAAAGTTTTATATAGATTACTAAAACAATTTGAAGCTACGAGATTATATTCAGTAAAGCTAGAAGATTTTAGAGATTTAATGGGAGTTCCTAACACTTATGCTATGTTTACAATAAGACAAAAAGTACTAAAGCCTTGTATGGAGCAATTGGGAAAGTATTTCAAGGGTTTAGAATTAGTAGAGTTAAAAAGCGGAAGAAGTGTTGAAACATTAAAATTTACCTGGAAGGCTAGGAAAAATGATAAAAAAGAAGATAATAAAATTCAGGAAGTTGTAGCCAGAAAGGGATTAGGAGAAAAGGAACTGCAAGAATATAAAAAAGAGCAGTTAGAAAAAAATATTGAAAAATTAAAAGAAAATATAGTTATAAATCAGCAAGAAAATAAATTAGAGAAAATTTCAAAAGAGTATTATGAGGAATTATATAAAAAATATCTTGAAGATATGGGAGAAGAACACAATATCTTTATAAGAAAATCATTTGACTTTATAAATCGTAGTAAGTACGAAGTGCAGTAAGTTTTATACATGTAATATAGGTGTAATATACTATAAAAAATACTTGAAGATTCTAAAAATAATTTGATATAATAAAATTCAAGTTACAAGAAAGGTTTATAATTCAAATACAAACTAAAGATAATCGATGATAATCCATCCTTTCATCTGCATCCTCCAGTAGTATTTGTTATACTTAAAGGATACTATATTTTAAAAGAAAGTGTAATCTGGTCTACCAAAATTACAGCATGACGTTCTGCCGAAAAACCTACAATTTATTCTACCATTAACAGTTGTATCTTTGATTGAAATAATAATCTATAAAAATAACTTGCTAAAGTCCAGTTTAACTGGGTTTGGATAGGCTATAATAAGTTGGGCAGTTTTCTTAAGGTCATATAGAATAAATCAAATGACTAAATGGAGGAAACAAAA
>CAMTIW010000211.1 GCA_947072665.1 uncultured Fusobacteriaceae bacterium
ATACATTATTTAACTGTTAAATTATAGCAAAATTTAGAGTAATAGCAAAAGACATTTTAATATCTACGTATATTTTATCTTAAATTTTTAATAAATTAAATTATTTAAAATTTAAAATTTAGTTATAACTTCATTAATAAATTATAATTAAACATTATAAATATTACCTACTTTTATCTTTGAAACGTTGTTTAAAAATATTTTTATAATTTGGATAGTTTTTTGTCCTGTACAATGTCCTAAAATTAATTTTGATATATTGGATTCTCTCAAATTAAATATTAATCTAATTAATTTAAGAGGTTTTATTATATAGCTTCTTGTATGAAGTCCACCTATTAAAGAGTTTATTTTTTTATTTGGAAATATTTTTTTTACTGTTTCCAATAAATTTAATACTCCTGAATGGCAACACCCTGTAATAATGTTTACTTTATTGTTTTCAATAATAATAAGGTGAATCTCATGATTAAAATTATCTAATTCTTCATTTTTAAAAAAATTCTTACTTTTTTCTTTTTTTTCGGTTTTTATTAAAAACATATTCTCTGATAATTTTAATACACTTTCAAATTCAGTTCCCTTTATTTTAGATTCTTTATATCTTCCTATACTTTTTTTCTTTCCATAAAAATTAAAATCAAAATTATCCATAGATTCTTTTGATACATATATAGAAGAGGACTCTTTTATTTCTGAAGGTAGATAATTTATACCTCCAAAATGATCGTTGTGACCATGTGAAACTATAAAAAAATCTATATCATTAATATTTATTCCTAACTTAAGTGCATTTTTAATAAAGATATCACTTCTTCCTGTATCGAAGATTATTTTTTTATCTTGAAACTCAATATATAAACTTAATCCTTTTTCTGATTGAAACCCATCTACTTTTATATTTTCAACTATTGGAATTATAATCACTTTAATCATCCCCCTATTTTTTATTATATCATATGTTATTTTTTTCGTACTACAATTGAGGTTTATAATCTTTAGTGATATAATTAATTCTAATTGGTTTTAATTTAATTTTTAATTAATTTATAACTTAAAAAATTTTTTTAGGAGAGGTATTTAATATGAAATGACAATGATTTTTTTTGCCTCTTAGGTTAAGAGTGTAGATAACTTTTATATGCTACTTATCAATAATAAAACTAATATTAAGTGTAATATTAAAAAATAAAATCAATAAATAGGAGAATTAAAATGTTAAATCTAAAATCTATATTTTCTAAAATAACACTATTTTCAATATGTACTTTAAATATATTTGCACAAACTTATAATACAATATCTGTAAAAGATATAGAAAAAATGAAATATAAAAAAGATGTTGTCATTGTTGATACTAGAATTGGAGATGCCTTTAATGGTTGGGCATTGGATAATATGAAATTAGGTGGTCACATTGAAGGAGCTACTGACTTTTCATTTAACTGGATTTCAACAGATGTAAAGAATAAAGATGCTATTTTAAATAAAGCTTTATCTGACAAAGGGATCACTAAAGATAAAAAAGTTATTCTTTATGATTCTAATGATAAAGATGCAAAAATTGTTGCTGATTATCTATATGCAAAAGGATTTACTAACATATCATTATTCAATGTAAAAAAATGGGAAGAAGCTAAAAAACCTTTAGTATCTTATAATAACTATAAATTAATAGCTCCTGCTAAAGTTATTGCTGATAAAATTAATAATGATAAAAATATCATGGTTTTTGAAGTTGCTTGGGGAGAGGAAAAAATTGCTGAAGACTATTTAAAGGGTCATCTACCTGGAGCTGTTCATATTAATACTGATGAGATAGAGTTTGCTCCCCTTTGGAGTATTATGCCAGATGATAAACTAATTCAATTTGCTAAAAATAATGGTATTACAAAAGACAGTAAGGTAATCTTATATAGTACTGATCCTATGCCTTCTTATAGGATTGCTGCAATCCTAAAATATATGGGTGTTTCTGAAGTTACTGTTCTAAATGGAGGGCTTCCTGCTTGGAAAAGAGAAAATTTACCTCTTGAAACAAAAAGTAATCCTAAGAAACCTATAACTGATTTTGGATCAGATAAACCCCTTAATAAAGATTTTATTGTTGGAATAGAGGAAGCTAAAAAAGCTGCTATAAATACAGCTAAAGAATTACTAGTAAATATTAGAACATGGGATGAATATATCGGTAAAATATCTGGATATTATGATTTAAAATATAAAGGAAGACCTACTGGCTCTGTTTGGGGTGAATCAGGATCAGATGCTCATCATTTAGAGGCTTATAGAAATATAGATAATACCATGAAAAACGGGAATGAGATTATTGCAAGATGGAAAGAATTAGGAATAGATCCTAATAAAAAATTAATATTCTTTTGTGGAAGTGGTTGGAGAGCTGCTGAAGTTTTAATTTTTTCAAAAGTTATTGGAGTTGAAAATGCTTCTCTTTATTCAAATGGTTGGTACGAATGGAGTAGTAATCCAAATAATCCTGTTTCAATAGGAGAATAATTTGAAAAAAAATATAATTATCATAATTTTTAGAATATTTCAATTATTGTGTATAATTCCTTATACTCTTCTAGTGTATTTTGGAAGTAGAAAAATGGGAGTAATGAGATATAACTACTTTATAGACAGAGATATCTCTGAAATAATATTAACACAGAAAATCTTAAGTTTATTTGTTTTTATATTCATACTATCAATAATAATTTTTATTTTTAAAACTTTAAAATATAAAACCACTAAGTATATCATTGCTCTAAT
>CAMTIW010000212.1 GCA_947072665.1 uncultured Fusobacteriaceae bacterium
TTTAGTAAAGTAGAAGGATATAGATTACCACTAGAGTTAGAATGGGATTATTGTTCGCAAGAGGCTCACGAAGTAGAAAAGTTAGCATGGTATGAAGGAAATAGTTCTGGTGAAACTAAAGATGTAGCAACAAAATCATCAAATAAAATGGGGCTTTATGATTTAAATGGTAATGTTTGGGAATGGGTGTATGATACAGAAAATACAATAGGAAAAGCTCCAGAAAAATCATATATTTATGATGAAAAAAGTCATTTAAGAAGGCGAAGAGGAGGAGCATGGGATAGTAGAAAGAATATAATTACCACTCTTAATAGAGGAAACGGAAGTTATACAGATAAAAGCAACAATATAGGTTTTAGAGTTTGTTGTACTAAATTGTTAGAGAAAACTAGTTTATAAATTAAAGTTGAAGAAATTAGGAGAAGAGCCATGAAAAGAAAAATAAAATTAAATAAGAGTAATGTAATAGTATTTATGTTTTTAATTTTTATATTAATTGGATGTGGAAAAACAAAAGAGGAAAATAGACAAGATAAAACTTTAAATAATATATTAGAAAAAGAAGATAAAGAGAAAATAAGTTATATTGAATTCAATGAAAAGGTATTTCTAAAAGGGAAAGAGGAAACACCTAATAAATATTCAATTAACTATTATCCAAGTGGAAGAGTTAAAAATATTGTATATAATTCAAATTTATATGAAGTTGAAGATAAAAGTTTACTAAGTTTAATAAAAGGTCTTCAAAATGATATTAACGCATTAATAGAAAAAGATTTAGAATATGCAACACAAACATATGAGGTAATACCAGCTTACATTATAGCAGAAAAATTAAATAAAAATATAGATGAAAATGATAGAAAAGTCTTAGAAAATTTAGAAAATATCAGCGAGAACACTATTAATAAATTGTATGAAAAATTAAAAATAGAAAATCCACAAACTTCTAAAAAAATTCAAGAAAAAATTCAAGATCAAACAAAAATATTAGAAAAATTAAACACTGAAGAAATAATAGTAAAAGATAAACTTACTTTAAGAGATGAAGTTGAAGAAAATAAAACTCAAGATATTACATCTGATAATAGTAATGATTTAAATACTACTAAAGAATCTTCAAAAACAACTTCAAACAACATAGAGATAAAATCTAAACTAGACTCTACTATAGAGAAGAAGAAAAAAGAAAAGATTCAAGAAAAAAAAGTGAAATGCGATATTTATTATGATGGTGTAGAAAGAGATCAGATGATTTTGAAAAATGGACAAAAGATTTTTGTAAATAGTGATGGGTGTATTAATTAAAAAATAAGTAGAGGGAAAAGGGAAAATGAGTTTACAGGAAAAAAATGAAAAAATAGCAAATATTAATCTACCTGTTGGAGAGGGAGAGAATCAAATTTTATATTTATCAGTAAGTGTTGGAAAAGTACTTGTAGAAAGTGGTGCAGAAACTTATAGAGTAGAAGAAATTATTAAAAAAATATCTTCTAATTTTGGATTAGAATCAAGTCCTTTTGCAATTCCTACTTGTATTATGTGCTCTGCAAGGAATAAGAAAGGGGAAATTTATTCTTTAATCGAAAGAGTAAGCAGTAGAACAACAGATTTAGATAAAGTTAACAAAATAAATAATTTAGTTAGACATATAAATGAATATTCATATGAAGAATTTAAAAATGAATTAGAAAAAATAAAAAAAGGTGAACATTATTCAGAAATACAAAAGTTTTTAGCTTACTTTGGAGGAGCAGCATTTTTTTCTGTTTTATTTAAAGGTGGTTTACCAGAATTTTTTGCTTCAGGGATAGCTGGAGTATTTTTATTCTTTTGGATAAAATTTGCTAATTTTTTAAATATAAACCAATATTTTAATTTAGTAGTAGGTGGATCAGTTTGTTCAATGGTTGCTTATACACTTTCAAAATTTGGATTAATAGCAGAGGTGCCAATCACAATAATATCATCATATATGATAATGGTTCCAGGAATCTCATTTACCAATGCTATAAGAGATTTAATAGCAGGTGATTTTGTATCGGGACTATCAAGAGGAGCTGAAGCTATTTTAATAGGGGCAACATTAGCTGTAGGTTCAGGATTTACAATTTATATCTTGGTTGAATTTGGAGGGGTTTAGATGCTTAGTATAATAATTAAATCTATTTCTTCGATATTTGTATCTTATTTTTTTGGTGTAATGTTTAATGTTAGAGGAAAAAAGATTATATTATCAGCAATTGCTGGTGGAGTAACGTGGTTTGTATATGATTTTATGATGTATTTAGGACAAAGTGAGACAATAGCTTATTTTATATCAGCTGTATGCTTAACAATATATGCAGAGGTAATGGCTAGGTTGTCTAAAGCCACTGTAACAACATTTTTAATAGTTGGGTTAATACCTACAGTACCAGGAGGAGGAATCTATTATACGCTTTTTTATTTATTAAATAAAAATATGGCAAAAGCAACAGAAGTAGGTTTAAAAACATTGATGCTCACAGGAGCATTAGCATTCGGAATTTTATTTGTATCAAGTATCTATTCTACATACAGCAAAATAAAAGATATAAAATTGAAACAAAATAAATAAAAGATATTATATTAAAAAATGGTGAATTATAGAGAGGTTAGAAGAAGGATTACTTAAATTTATATAAAGGTTTAATTGTAAAAGTTCAGATAATTTGGTATAATTCTACATAAGGATTTTTTTGGGAGGAAACATGGAAAAAAAAGTAAATTTGTTAAATTTAACAA
>CAMTIW010000213.1 GCA_947072665.1 uncultured Fusobacteriaceae bacterium
CACTTTATCTGAGGGAATTAAAAATTTTGAATTTGTAGTAACTTGAGCACTACTAGAATAAAAGATTTGCTCTCCTGATAGATTACCTTGAACTACTCCCCTATAAATAAGTATATCCATAATTTTTTTTCCGTTAGCTTCATACTCTTTAACCTGTGGAGTCTTATCTTTGTTTAATGGTGTATAATCTTTTGATGAAAGATTTTCAAATTTAGGTCTATTCTTTCCTTCAAAACTCCTAAAAAGTCCTGTTGCTCTAAAAATCTCTTCATAAACTATTTTTTCACCTAAATAAATACTCTTTTCATTTAGTTTTTTTATTATTTTAAAATCTTCTTTACTTCCTAAATAATTTTCTATTTTTCTAGGTAATCTTTCAGTACTTGGAGATTGTAAATAATTATCTCTAGATTGCTGTTGATTATAATTTTGTTGATACTGATTTGACTGTTGATTTTGAGACTGTTGACCCTGTAAACCTTGTAATAAAGCCAATATTACTCCATTTGCTTGATTACCTGAGGAATATCCTGAATTATAATTATATCCATTTGAGTAACTATTTGAATATCCTGAGTTTCCATATACTTTTATTTCAATAGTATTTGATTTCTCATCTCTTGTTCTAACTCTCAGTCTATTTCTTCCGATGTCTACTGCCCTTAATACAAATATATCTCCTCTGCCTTTTCTTAAAGATGATCTTCTAAGAACATCAAAATTTTCAATTCCTTCTATATCATAACTTACACTATTATTGTCTGTAAATTCAACTGATATTCTTACAATATCATTTACTCTTACAGAATCTCTTTCTGCTCTTAAAATAATTCTTCCAAAAGAGAAGACGCATATATTAAAGAATAAAGTTATAGCTACTAATCTTCTTATCACTTTTTCACCTACCATCCCTTTGAATTATCTTTTATATTTTTATTATTTGCCTTTTCATTATTTTCAAAAGTTTGAGCCTCTTTCCCTTCCATTCTTTTAAGAATATAGTTTATCTCTTCCTTTTGATTTTCATTTAATTCTTGATTTTTATCCGATGTATCTTCTTTGCTACTATTATTGTTGTTATTATTATTATTATTATTATTGTTGTTGTTGTTGTTATCATCTATCATTTTTTTTACTATTTCATAATTTTTTTTTACATTTAAATCATCCTTCATAGTAAGTTGCTTTTTATATAAATTCAAAACCTCTTCTAACTCTTTATTTTTATTTTCAGAGCTTGAATTTTCTAATAATTTAACTTTTGAATTTGCCTTTAAAAATTTTTCATTATCTCCATTCTTTACTACGTATTCGTAATCTTCACTTTTATATCGTACTTTTATAATATTTTCTAAAATACTATCCCTATACTCTTTACTATTTAAAATTTTACTTGCATCTTTATAATAGTTTTCTGCTATTTTATAATTTTTGTTATTACTTTCTCTATTTCCTTTATAAATATTATAAAAAAATCTAATTTTATTAATATTTATACAAATAATAAAAATAGATAAAACCAATATCAAAATTTTTATTATTTTATTTTTCAACTTTAATCTCCCCTTTATAAAAATATGCTAAAAGTATAAATAATAATCCTATTAATAAAGGAATTTGAAAATACTTTTTATAAACTGCTGATTTTTCCTGTCCTATTTTTTCTTTTTCTAACTTTAAAAAATCATTAAGAAATCTATTACTCTCATTTTTTAAATTATTAATTTCATAATATTTATTTTTAGATATTTTTCTCATAAATTTAGAGTTTAACTTAGTTATAACAACTTCTTTTTCTTCATTCTTAATAAATCCTTTTTTCACTCCATTTTCAATTATTGGTATCGGGCTACCTTCTAAAGTTCCAAGACCAATTGAAAAAACTATTATATTATTTTCATCTATATATTTTTCTACCTCTTTATCCTCTTCTCCACCATCAGATATTAATAATACTATTTTTCTTTTAGATGATGTTTCTCCAAAAGATTTATTAGCTATTTTTAATGCTGATAAAAGTTCTGTTCCGCCACCTGATATTAAATCTGTATTTATTGCGTTTAAATAATTTTTTGCCATAGAATAATCATCTGTTAAAGGCATTTGAACATAGGCACTATCAGAAAAAGGTATTAATCCTACTCTGTCACCTTTTAATTGATTTAGTATATTTCCAACAACTCTTTTTCCTTGCTCTAATCTGTTAGGATATATATCCTCAGCCAACATTGAGTTAGAAGTATCAAAAAGTATATACATATCTGTCCCTTTTATATCCTGATTAGTATTCTCAATTAATTTTTGAGGAGATAAAAGAGCAATAAATAAAAATGCACTACCAATAGTATAAAAAATTACTTTTAATACCTCTATTCTTTTTTCTGTACATAACTTTAAATATGATAAAATTTTATTTTTTTTTCTCATACCATAAATAGCAATCAAACATATTCCTATTGGAAAAACTAACAACCATATATATTTTAAATTTCCAAAGCTCAATACTTCTCACCTCTTTATGGTATTTTTATATAAATAATATGCTTAAATATTAATGCCGCTAATAACAAAATTATTCCAGCTATTAAAAAATTTTCATATAATTCTTTCTCGTTAAAAAACTCTTTTGATTCTATTTTTGTTTTTTCCAAAGAATCTATTTTTTTAAAAATTTCTTTAAAATTCTCTTCACTACTAGCTCTAAAATACTCTCCATCTGTTACTTTAGCTATATATTTTAATAGATTTTCATC
>CAMTIW010000214.1 GCA_947072665.1 uncultured Fusobacteriaceae bacterium
TTTTATAAAGTTTTATACTAATTTCTGTATCTTCTGCTATAGCTTTAGGATCAAATCCTCCTACATCTTGCAAACATTTTTTTGAAATAATATAATTTGTTCCTGGTATTGTACTTAGATTAAAGAAGTGCCACCTTCCTCCCTGAGCTAACCATTGAAATGATAACCCTTCTATGTTTATCATTTGCGTTAATAAATTTTTCCTTTTATTTCTAGTTCTAAACTTCCCAACAACAGCACCATAACCACCATCTAATATTGTTTTTACTAGGTATTTTAAAGCTAAAGGTTCTGGGGTATTATCAGCATCATAAACAGCTATATAATCCCCCTCTGTAAACTGCATTCCAAAATTCAGAGCACCTGCTTTTCCTTTTCCACCTGCTTCTTTTGTTGTGTCTACCATTATAAAATGATCTCTACCTTTTTTTTGTTTAAATTTTTCAAATACTCCTCTAGTATTATCACTTGAGTTATCATTTATTACTATTATTTTTAACTTATCTTTTGGATAATCAAAAGAATTTATTGCTATCATAGTTTGCTCTATAACAGTCTCTTCATTATGGCAAGGAATCATAATTGAAACCATTGGAAACTCATTCATATTATCTAGATATCCTGCTTTCATATTGCTTATTTCTATAAAGTATCTATAACCATGATACATTAAAAAAAGATTGTATATTAAGGCTATCCATATAATTACTGCAACTCCTAAAAATATTATATCTATTTTTGTCATTATTAATCCCCTTTAAATGAATCTCCATATCCTTTTCTAACAGATTTACTTAAAAAGAATAACATAATAATAATACCTAATAAAAAAATTAATAAAATATTATTTGTAACTCTAGTTATATCTGTGCTCTGCTTTTTTATATTTTGATTTTTATTCTCTTTTATTTTTAGTTCACTTACCAATTGATTTTTTAAAAATTTTCCAAAAATATATTGTAATTTTTCATCATAAAGCAACTTTTCTCCGTTTATAAAATAAATTCCATTAATTTCCTCTTGCCAAATATATGGAACTTTTTTTCTATTTGAATCAAAGTAAGCAAAAACTTCTCCTTTAAATTCATAATCAGATACTACAATTTTTTCTATCTGAGTTTGCTCTCCATAAGAAACCAAACTTCTAAAAGTACCTGCACTTTTTTTATGCTCATCTTGAAGTATATCAATAGTTCCTATTGTTTCTAAATCATCTGTTTTTTCAAATACTATATTTATATTACTTAATTCATATTTTTCTATTAAATAATTTCTTAATAATTTTTTATTTGTATCATTACCTTTAATTACTAAATCTTTAGAGAATACAGTTATAGTTAAAAATAAATATAATAGTATTTTAAACATCATATTCTAATCCTTTTTCAAGTCTCTTATATGCTAAAATTTCATTTTCATCTTTTTCTTCTATTGTTATTCCTGCCATTTTAAAAGGAATATGTTTTACTCCTGTTTTTGAATCTGGATACCTTATTTCTTCCTTTAAATCCTTTTTTAATTTATCAACTGTTTCTTTTAAATCTTCTGCACTCACTGAATATAAAAGCACACCAAACATCCCTTTATCTAAAAAGAATCTTTCTGAATAAGAAGGTACTACTTTTTTTAATGAATTTGACATATATCTATAAAATTCTTCCATCTCATTAGAATTTAATCCAGATCTTAATATTTTAAAATCTGTTATTTCTATAATAATAGCTGAAGATTCTACTCCTCTATTTTTAAAAACATTTATAAAAAGTGATATATAAAATAAAAATTCCCTTTTATTTTTTAATAATGTTACACCATCTCTTACAGAATATTTTTCTATAGAATCTCTCTCTTTTTTTATCATTTCTTGAATCTCTTTTAACTTTCCTTGAATAGCTCCACCTACTAAAACTCCAATTGGAAAGTTAAAAAACCATTGATAATAACTTATAATTTCATCTGAAGCTATTCTATTATTAAATAATTGATAGTATATCCAAGCTGCATAAATTAAAAGTGTCACTCCACAAGCAATTATAGCTATAGTTCTATCTGCTATTAAAGACATTCCTAATAAAACAACAAAGATAGTTATTAAGTATATCTCTTCTGCTCCTGGTCTAATTTGAAATATTGATCTAATTGCTGATGAAAATCCTGTTATAAAAAATATTGTTAATAATAATAAATAAATATCCTTAATCGCTTTTTTCATTTTTTTCCTCCAAGTCAGATAATAAAAGTGTTAATAGATCAAAAGAATATAACTTTCCTTCTCCCTCTGATACAGGAAGCCTCTTATCACTTAACAATACTTTTATTTCTTGATCTATTTTTTTTATAAATTCATCGTCTTTTTCTTTTAAAAAAATTATTTTTAAATATGCATATATTGCTGTTGACTTTATCTTTGATGTTGGATTTCCTACTAAATCATATTTTGAATATAATCCTCCATCCCTTTTAAAAATTTCTTTTAAAAATTTTAAATCTTCTTCAATATTTAATCCAGCAAATCTCTTATTATATACAACTATTAAATAAGTTAAGGTATTTATCTCTTTTATTTTTTCAAATTTTTTATTTTTCACATTAAATACTTCATAACATAAGGGAAGATTATTTTCTGTTTTTATTTTACACTCTTTCAATAGTTCAATAGAATTTTTTAATACATCCTCGTATCTCTTATTCATTTGAGATAGGATAGAGAGAGCAACAATATCAATATATTGCCGTGG
>CAMTIW010000215.1 GCA_947072665.1 uncultured Fusobacteriaceae bacterium
AAATTTCTCCGTCTAATATGCTTCCACGTCTAAACAATGGTTTTTTATTTTCTATTTTCATAAAGTCCTCCTTTTTTTATTTCTTTATTATTTCTAATAATCATCCTTGTTTATTTATCAAAAGTTCTTAATAAAAATAATAAAGAAATGGAGAGGGTACCCTCTCCATTTATAATTATTACTCTGAAATAGCGTATCCACCCTCAAATTTTACATCTTCTAATTTTTCTTTTTTTTGTTTTAATACCAAAATATATTCTCCAACCCCACCTTTATCATTATAATCTTCTTTATAATCTACAATAAAGGCATTTGAAAAATTTACCTCTCTTACTATAATACTACCTGCTATAACTTTTAAATTCATAGTTCTATATGCATCAGAACTTTCGGCAGGAACTAAAGACCATTTTCCGACTTTTTTTGTATCATCTGCTTCTTCTCCCCCAACAGGAGTTATTATTTTTCCCTTTACCTCTATTCCTACGCTCAAATCACTTGCTCTTGCATTTGAATCATTTGGCGTATCTGATATAAAGGTTACTGTTGTTATATTATCCTGTTTTAAAAATATTTCCTCATTTTTACCTTTAATTTTAATTTCAAATCCCATTTTTTTCTCCTTTTTCATTTATTTTTTATTAAACTAGAAACAATAACTAATTCTTAGTGATATCAACTGTTAGATTTTTAACATCTCCATTATAATTTATGTTTAAATAACAATCACTACCATCTATAGTCATAGATATATCATCTCCTGGTTGTAATATTGAATTTACATTTCCTTGATTATTTAGCCATCTATTTTTTTGACTATCTGGCCTATTACTAAAGAAATCTTTAACTTTATCTTCTTTAAAATCTGTCGTTAAAAATCTTAATATTCGTTCTATATATGTAGTTGAAATTGTTTTGTATAATGGTTCAAAAACTCCATTTTTATCTGTTGCTAATGTTCTTGCTTTATAAACTGTTATAGTATTTATAGGTTGACCATTTAATTGAACATTATCAGAAGAAAATACAAATCCAAAATTATTTCTATTTATACTATCTTTTGTAGCTATTGTATACCCCGTTATTTCTTTAGCTAAAGATGTTACAATTTTTAAACTATTATCTTTTTCTTCTATGTTTATTCTTATCCCTGGTTCGTTTGAATCTATTTTTTTATATCTTTTTCTTAAATATTCTGGACATTGATAGGCTGCTGTTATTCCTGCTGCAACATACGAACTTTCAATAAAGACACCTTCTATCCAAAATTTAACAACTTCTTCTGTTATTACTTTAGCAATATTAGATTTATCAGCTTCCATTTTATAATCCAAGATTACACTTGATTTTTCTTTTGGTATTACCGTGAAATTTGGAATGCATGGAATTAAGTATTCTGAAAAACTTTTATATTGAAGTTTTCTTGTTTTTTCTACATATTTTTCTACTCCTGTTGTTGCCAAATTATTGAATGTCGTTTCATCATTACTCAATACACTAAAAAATGTATTAACTTTATATTTTGATACCAAATCCATCAATAACTCTAGTGTTTCTATCGGTGTTCCTATTGTTTTCTCAATTTTATTTGTTCCTTTAAAACGCTGTCTTATATTTTTATTTTCTGAAGAATTTTCTAAAATAATTCCAGGAGCTATTCCAAACCATACCGTATTCTCAAAATCATTCTTTTGATTTACTGTATTTAAATATAGCTCTAATGCATTTTTATTTTCTCCTTTCATTAACATTTCAATTCTTATATTTGTAACTAATAATGATGGTTTCATTCCTTTTAGATCTTTATCATATTGTTCAAAAAATACTTTTATTCCTAACATTTTTTCCATTAATGGTTTTATTGTTTTAATAAAATCTTCTTGAGCTTCCTTATAAAAATTTAAATAATGATTATAGTTTTTTACCTCTAATTCTACATCTATTTCTTCTATTGTTGAAGGAACTGGTGCAAATGTTCTTATTACTAAATTTTTTACATAATCGTTTTGCTCTTCATTAACTGTTTTATAGTCCTCTTCAAAATATTCTGCTAATGAATTTCCTTTTGGTGATTCAATTAATAATGTATTTTTTTCTTTTTTATTCTTATCCTCTATTATTTTTAATTCACCTTTAGAATCCATTGTAAGCATTCCTATTTTTATTTCTTCTGATTTTCCTCCAGCTTCATTTTGACCAATTAAAACTCTTGTCTTTATATCTTCAATAGCTAATGGTAACATTCCTAATATATTATTATAGTTTACACTGGCTTTTTCAAAATGTTGATTTAATTTATCTCCATATTCAAGTTTTAATGGATCTTCTTCTTCTAAAGACTCATATTTATCATGAAGATATGCAATTTCTTTTCTCAATTGTTTTATATCTTCCATTACTTTTTTTGGAGATAACATTGTTAATATATCATTAAAATTAAAATCTACATTTTTACTTCCAACTATTTTTTTAGTATCTAATAGTGTTATTAACATTTTGAAAAATGTATTTTCCATATTAATTGGTATTTCTGTTATTGCATTTTCTGGTATTCCTTGTGGTTTTTCTAATGTATATCTAATCTTTTGACTAGCTGCATTAAAAAAACTATATATTTTTGGTTCAAATTTTATTAAAAACTCATCAAAATCTTTTACCAATAGATGACTATGTATTTCTTTTATTTTTTCATCATCTAAACTACTGATCCCCTTTCCACTTCCTATAAG
>CAMTIW010000216.1 GCA_947072665.1 uncultured Fusobacteriaceae bacterium
AGAGGGATTAGATGCTCTTTCTGAAGTTACAGGAGAGATTAGTAGTGAAGATTTATTAGATCATATATTTAAAAATTTCTGTGTAGGTAAATAGATAAAAAAAATATGTATATAAACAAAAATAAAAGATAAAAAATACTGTTAAAAAAATAAAATAATATTTTTTATCTTTAAATATATTGAAACAATTACTTTATTTAGATTATCTAATAATCCAGTAAAGTAATTGTTTTTTTCATTAGTATTTTTAATAGAATAATAAATATTAATGAAAATATTTTTTATAGGAATTTTATGAATAGTTTTTTAAGAGAAGATTCTTAAAAATATGTATATAAACATAAATAAAAAAAATTATAAGGCCTTTGAGGTCTTTTTTTTATTTATAAAATCTTTTAATTATATTGTTGACAAAAAAACTAAGCTATTATAGTATATACCCTATAGGGGTATAAGGTATGAAAAATAATTTTAAAAATTTTATATTAAGTAAGGAGGATATAAGAATGGCTGAGTGTATAGATAAAGAGTCGGTAATAAAAAGACTAAAGCGTATAGAGGGTCAAATACGTGGAATTATAAAAATGATTGAAGATGATAAACCTTGTGAAGAGATTTTAATTCAAATAGGAGCTTCTAAGGCAGGACTTCATAAAGCAAGTCAGTTAATGTTAGAAGAACATTTACAGCATTGTGTTCTGAATGGATTAAAAAATGGAAATCAAGATGAAACAATAAAGAAATTAATATCAGCACTTAATCAATTTTCAAAAACTTTATAAGGGGGAGAAAGATGTCAATAAGAAAAGAGTTTAAAATAGAAAATCTTCACTGTGCTAATTGTGCTAGTAAAATAGAGGCAAATATAAAAAAAATGAATATAGTATCAGATGTTAATATAGATTTTTATAATAGCAAACTTATATTAGAATTAGATAGTGAAATGGAAGAGGATCTCTTAATAAAAAAAATATCATATATATGCGATAAAATAGAACCTGGAACTTATGTAAAATCATTAAACAAAGAAAGTAAAGATGATGTTGTTTTAGGTGAAGATATGAATGTAAGCGAAGATTTTAAAGAAAATGAAAAATTAGATGATAGTAAAGATAAATTTAAGGAAACAATGATTAACATAGGATTGATTGTGAGTATTGTTATTTTTGTAGTATCATTTTTTATGGACTACATTTTCTATAGAAATATGTTACTATTATTAGCTTATTTTTTATGTGCTACAGATATAATAATGAAATCAGTAAAAAATATAAAAAGAGGAAATTTTTTAGATGAGAATTTTTTAATGAGTATAGCAACAATAGGTGCTTTTGCTTTAGGAGATTTTTCAGAAGCAGTTGCTGTTATGATTTTTTATAAAATTGGTGAATTTTTTCAAGAAAAAGCTATTAATAACTCAAAAAAATCTATTGAGAAGCTATTATCTTTAAAAGCTCCTTATGCCAATTTAAAAACAAGTACAGGAGAATTAAGAAAAGTTAATCCAGAATCAGTAAAAATAGGAGATATAATCATAGTAAAAACAGGTGAGAAAATACCTTTAGATGGAAATGTTATTTCTGGGGAATCTTTAATTGATAATTCGGCTTTAACAGGGGAATCGGTACCAGTTTTAGTTACAACAGGTGCAGTTATTTTAAGTGGTGGAATTCTTATAGGTAGTTCAATAGATGTTGAGGTTATATCTGTTTATTCAGATTCAACAGTAAGCAAGATTATAGAGCTTGTAAAAAATGCAAACTCTAAAAAACCAGAATCAGAGAAATTTATAACAAAATTTGCACGTTTTTATACTCCAATTGTTGTTCTATTGAGTATTCTAATAGCCCTAGTACCACCATTTATGTTAAACCAACCATTTAGTATTTGGTTTGGAAGAGCTTTAATATTTCTAGTAATATCTTGTCCATGTGCTCTAGTACTATCAATTCCCTTAACATTCTTTAGTAGTATTGGATATGCTTCTAAAAATGGTTTACTTATAAAAGGTGGGAACTATTTAGAAAAACTTTCTAAAATTGATACAATTGTTTTAGACAAAACTGGAACTATAACTAAAGGAAACTTTAGCATAGAGGAAGTTATTCTAAATAATTGTCAGGAAGAGGAGTTAATAATATGTGCTAAAGCAGCAGAATATTTATCTAATCACCCAATAGCAAAAGCTATTTTAGATTATAAATCAACACCATTAAACACAGACCTTATTTTCCATCATAAAGAGATACCTGGAAGAGGGGTTTCTGTACAATACATGGGTGATCAAATATTAGTAGGTAACCATTTATTATTGAAGGAAGCTGGAATTGAAGTGAAGCCTTACGATACATTTAAAACTTTAGTATATGTTGCTAAAAATGGTGTATTTTTAGGAACTATATTAATAAGTGATCAGATAAAAGAAGGCGTTACAGAGACTATAGCTAATTTAAAAGAGTTAGGTATAAAAATTTACATGTTTACTGGAGATTCTAACTCAATTGCTAAAAATGTAGGAAATATAATAGGAATAGATTCTAAAAATATTTTTGGAAACCTTTTACCACAAGATAAAGTTGACCATTTTGAAAAGATAAAAGCTAATTCTAAAAAAGGCGTTATATTTATTGGAGATGGAATTAATGATTCACCTGTACTTGCTCTTGCAGATGTAGGAGTGGCTATGGGAGGAATTGGAAGT
>CAMTIW010000217.1 GCA_947072665.1 uncultured Fusobacteriaceae bacterium
TTTAATGATACGGCGACCACCGAGATCTACATCTCTCTATTCGTCGGCAGCGTCAAATGTGTATAAGAGTCAGAGATATGATAGGATTAAGAAAAGATTTTTTAGTAGCATCCCCTATTATTAATCAAGTTAATGATTTTTTTGATACTAAATTAGAAAAACGTGTTAAAGGTAAAATTCATGAAATAGTTTTAGAAAACTACCAATCTTTAGACTTCAATAAGAATAAAATTAATAGTGAAATTAATAAAAAATTAAAAAAAGGGACTATTTATGCTGTTACAGGAGATAATGGAAGTGGAAAAACAACATTAGTTGAAGCTATTTTAGGATATACAGATCGATTTGTAGGAAAGATTAAGATAAATAATTTAGAAGATGTTTTTGAAGATATGGTTTATATTTCTAGTAATCCAGTTATTAGTGATTTTTTAGATGATTTTGATTCTAATTTATCTTATGGACAAAAAAAATTAAAGCAGATTTTACTAAGTATAAAAACTGATAAAACAGTTTATTTATTTGATGAGCCTACTAATTTTTTAGATGTATATTATAAAAATGAAGTTCTAAATTGTATTATAAAGTTAAATAAAGAGAAAAAAATAATAGTTCTTATTACTCATGATAAGCAATTTATTAGGAGTTTAGAACAATTAAATTTAGATATAAATTTTATAATTTTTGATATTTAAAGAAAAGTATGCTACTATTAATTATTACTAAAAATAGATTTAAGGAGGAAGTATGAAACTATTTATTGATACAGCAAATGTAGAAGAAATTAAAGAAGCAGCATCAACAGGTGCTATTTGTGGTGTTACAACTAATCCATCACTTATAGCTAAAGAAGGTAAAGTTTTTGAAGAAGTTGTAGCTGAAATTTGTAAAATAGTAGATGGACCAATCTCAGCAGAGGTAATATCTTTAGAATGCAATGGAATGTTAGGAGAAGCTTTAGAACTTGTAAAGATTCATAAAAATATAGTAATAAAATTACCAATGACAAAAGAGGGATTAAAATGTTGTAATTTATTAACAAAAAAAGGAATAAAAACCAATGTGACTTTAATTTTTACGGCAAGTCAAGCTTTATTAGCGGCAAGAGCAGGAGCAACTTATGTAAGTCCATTTCTAGGAAGATTGGATGATATAGGTGTAGATGGTATAAAATTAATAGAAGAAATAGCTGATATATTTGCTATTCATGATATAAACACAGAAATAATTGCAGCTAGTATAAGAAATCCACTTCATGCTACATCAGCAGCAAGAGCAGGAGCAGACATTGCTACAATACCATATAATGTATTTTTAAAAATGTTTGAACATCCATTAACAGATGCAGGAATAGAAAAATTTTTAAAAGATTGGAATAAAAAATAATAAAATTAGGAGAATTAAAAATGATAAAAAAGACACGGCTAACTCTATTAATTTATTGTTTAATTTGTATAACAAGTTTTTCTATAGATTATAAATTAATTTCCACACAAGAACTTAAAAATCTTATGAAAAATGAAAATACAATAGTATTAGATACAAGAATAAATGATGCTTTTAATGGTTGGAATATGGAAAATATTGATGATGGTGGTCATATAGAAGGTGCTACTGATTTTTCTGCTCAATGGTTAGCAGTGGATTTGAAATCAAATATAAAAGATGAAAAAATAGAGAAGATTTTAGAAGATAAAAAAATAACAAAAGATAGACAAATTATTCTATATGATACTAATGGAAATGATTCTAAATTAGTAGCTGATTATTTAAATTCAAAAGGTTATGATAAAATATTACTTTATGATTTAAAAACAGGTATTAATTCAGGACTTAAGTTAAATAAATTTCCATATTATGAAAAATTAGTACCAGCAGTTTGGGTACAAAATAAGATTGAAAAAAACCCTACTGATTACAAAGTTTTTGAAGTTGCTTGGGGTCCTGAGGAAATAGATAAAGATTATATTAGTGGTCATATAAAGGGTGCAGTTCATATAAATACAGATGAAATAGAATCACCACCTCTATGGAGTATAAATACAGATGAAAAGCTAATTGAATTTGCTAAAAATAACGGGATAACTAAAAATGATAAAATTATTTTATATTCAACTGATACAATGGCATCTTTTAGAATAGGTATTATTTTAGAGTATTTAGGTGTACAAGATGTAAAAATATTGAATGGTGGACTTAAATCTTGGAAAATAGCAAAATTACCCTTGGAAACTAAAAGTAATCCAAAAAGACCAGTGGAAAATTTTGGAGAAACTAAACCTATTAATAAAAAACTTATTATAGGAATAGAAGAAGCTAAAAAAATATCTCAAAGTTCAGATGGACAACTAGTTGATATAAGAGCTTGGAACGAACATATAGGAAAAATCTCAGGTTATTCTGATATTGATTATAAGGGGCGACCAGCACATTCAATTTGGGGGAAAGCAGGAAGTAGTTCTATAACTTTAGAAGATTATAGAAATATTGATGGCACTATGAGAAATGGAAATGAAATTATTAAAATGTGGAAAAATTTAGGAATAGATACTAATAAAAATATTGCATTTTTTTGTGGTTCAGGATGGAGAGCAGCAGAAGTTTTAATTTATTCTCAAATTTTAGGAGTAAAAAATGCTAGCTTATACTCTAATGGCTGGTATGAATGGGGCTTCAATAAAAAAAATCCAATAG
>CAMTIW010000218.1 GCA_947072665.1 uncultured Fusobacteriaceae bacterium
GGGGTTTAAGGATAATTCCTTAAAAATTCGTATGGATTGCAAAAGTGAGAAAAAAAGTGAGTTAAAATGTTTAATAATTTCTTTACTTATTCATGCTCTGTTTTTTTTATTTTATTTTAATGGAATAACCTCATATAAAACAAAAGAGTTAAAAGAAACAAGTGTACAGATCAATTTGACGGATAGGGGTGGATCTGGTGAAGGGGATACAGAAAATATAAAAAAAGAAGAACAGCAAAAATTACCAGAAGTACCTAAAAAAGAAGTGAATAAAGTGGAGAAACAAAAAGAAAATATTTTGGAAAAAGAAGTTAAAAAACCAACAAAAGAAGAGAAGGTAATTAAGCCAGAACCAACAAAAGTTACAAGTGCAACAGAACACATAGAAACTAAAGAATCTAGTGATGCAGTAAGCAATGTAGAAAATGGGGTTGTAGAATCATCGAATAACAGTAATAATGGTAGCAGTTCTAATAGTGTAGATGACAATATAACTGTAGATGGTTCAGGTGGAAAAATTGGAAAAAATCAAAATATTGATGGGATAAAATATAAGATTTTAAAATCAAGGGATCCTGAATATCCAAATATAGCTAAAAAATTTAAAATAAAAGAAAAAATAGTTGTAAAAGCTAAATTTTTAGTAGGATTGAATGGAGAGGTAGAAAAAATTGAAATTTTAGAAGGCCCAGATAAATTTGGGTTTACAAATGCAGTTCGTGGAAGTCTTGAAGAGTGGAAATTTACCCCTGTAGAATATAAGGGAGAAATCATAAAATTATACTTCTATAAAGAGTTTGTATTTAAACTAGATTAAAGTACTGAAGAATTAAAATAATAAAATAATAAAATAATAAAATAATAAAATAATAAAATAATAAAATAATATATTAAAGATAAGAGAGGAAAAATGAGAATATCAAAAAAAGATGCATTAGAGTGGTTTGAGTATTTATCGTCATTACCAGGAGACAAAAAAGAAGTATGCGAAAATTATGAAAGAGTTATAGGGTCTGTATATAGACAAATAGAATTAACAGTTAATGAAACTCATAAGAAAATGAAATCAGAAATAAAAACTTTACAAAATTTAAAAGAAAGAACATATTTTGTAGGGAACAAAGACAAATTTCCTAAGGGATGTGTATCATGTCTATTTGGAACAGGTCTAGGAGGAGTTAGAAAAACAAATAAATGTAATTTAACATGTAAATTCTGTTATTACCACGATAATATAGATAATCAAGAGATAATTAAAGAGGATATGTGGGAGATAGGAGACTCTTCTTACTATATAGAAGATATAGATTTATTATTATCTGTTCAAGATAAACCATCTGGAATAGCTTATGTATATTTAGAGCCTTTCTTAGAAATAGAAAAGTATTATGAAATCGTAGAAAAATTTCATAAAGCTGGAATATATCAACATCTTTATACAAATGGAACTTTATCAACAGAAGAAAACATGAAAAAATTATCAGATGCAGGATTAGATGAAATAAGATTTAACTTAGGTGCAACTAATTGTTCTGATAAAGTTATAGAAGTTATGAAAATGGCTAAAAAATATTTTAAAGCAGTAGGAATAGAAACTCCAATGACTCCTGAATTTTTTGAAAGCTTTATGGAGAAAAAAGAGGCTATATTAGCAACAGGTATAGACTTTATGAATTGTGCTGAACTACATTTAGGAGAGGACAACGTAAATAATTATTCTGGTGAAAAATTATATATGGCAAGAAGAGGGTATATTTCACCTTTATGGTCAAGAGAAATAACTTTAAAATTAATGAAAATGGCAGAGGATGAAAAGTGGGATATAGTTGTTCATGACTGTTCAAATCATACAAAATTCTCAAGAGAGATAAATAAAAATTCGAAACTTAAAATGGGATTTGGATCAAATACATATAGAAGTGAGTTTGACAGAGATTTATTCCATATATTTTTACCAATATTAAGAGATGAAAACTTCAAATTTATAAAAGAAGAAGAATTAAAAGAGGAATTTAAACTTAAAAATTGTAAAGATGATATAGAGATGATAATGCAAAACAGTTATTCTCAAGATGAGTTCTATGATGGTGAAGAGTTTATGTCTGATGATTATTTTGAAGATGATGAAGAGGACGAGGAATAGTTTTAGGGTAGTGTTACCTTGATAACTATAAGCGTAGATGGCGGAATGGTAGACGCGCAAGGTTGAGGACCTTGTGAGGATTTTCTCTTGAGGGTTCGAATCCCTTTCTACGCACCAGATAGAAAGTTAATAAATAATAGTAAATATTAAAGTAGAATTTAAAATAAAAATAAAAATAAAAAAATTATAAAAAATAAGAAAAGCCCTCTAAAATTTAGAAAAGGCTTTTTTTATTTTTATAAAAATATTTAATGAATTTCTGAAATTATGTTTAAAGTTCTAGAGAGAAGCATTTTATAAATATATTTTTTATAACATATTTATAAATTTTTTTTAACAGGATTAGAGTTATAAAACTTTGAAATTTCAATGCTTTGTAATTGATGGGAATATTTATTTTAAAAAAAACTTTAAAATAAATTAAAAAAAGTGTTGACGAAAAGTGTTCCCTATGGTAAGATAATTCTTGTCCGCGAGAGAAACGCGAGACGAAGTTAAAAGGACATTAACAACAGAATAGAGAGAAAATCA
>CAMTIW010000219.1 GCA_947072665.1 uncultured Fusobacteriaceae bacterium
AAAATTAGGGCTAATAAATCAAATATTTTGGGACATTTTCATTTTTCCTTGACATTTTTTTTTATAAAAATAATTATTTTTAAATATATCTCGACTTTTAATGTTTTTCATGTTTAAATATAATATATTACATATTCTGAATTTAAACATTTTATCTTTTTTTTATAAAAATAGGCGGTAATAAAACATGACTATAGAAGAAAAATTATTACAAATTAAAAATTTAAATCTTAAAGGAAATACATCAAAGGCCAATATAGAACTTGATATTTTAAAAACAGATTATAATATTTTAAAATTAATTTTTACAAATTTTAGTGGTGCTACATCTTATTCAAAAGATGAATTAGATATGGAAATTGATGATTTTAAAAAACAGTTAAAACAAGAAGCATCTTGTGGTGCTATTTCTAATTTTGAAATGAAAGCAAAAGAAATAAGTCTATCTCCTATAAAAGCTTTTGATAATAAAATTACACTTTTAAAAAATCTATTAAAGTAATAAAATGAAAAAAAAGAGATATTAATAAAAATATCTCTTTTTTTTTTGTTATTTTATAATAAAAATAAATTTAATTTCATAACAAAAAAAAATTAATTCATAATACTGTTATGTTATACTCTTAAAAAAAACAATTGATTTTTGTTCTCTTATAAAGTATAATTGCAATAGTTATCTTATAATATCATAACAAAGGTGGTGTTTTTTATTGTGTCTCGAAAACCAAATTTTACAAAAGAAGAAATACTTAATTGTGCCTACAACATTCTTATTGAAAAAAATTTAAAAGAGGTTACAGCAAGAAATATTGCTAAAAATTTAAATTCCTCTACAATTTCAATTTATTCTGCTTTTGATTCTATGGGTGAACTTAAAAATGAACTTACTAAAAAAGCTGAAAATAAACTTTTTGAATATACAAAAATTGAATATACTGAATTATCTATTCTAAATATTGGAATGGGTATTTGTTTATTTGCTAAAGAAGAAAAAGCTTTATTTCGTACTATTTTTTTAAGAGAAGGACTTCCTGATAAATTTGTTCATGATCTTCTAAAGAATTTCAAAACACTTATCTTCTCCAGTTTTCAAAATAGAAAAGAATACTCGTCACTAAATCAAAATACCATAGAATGGATTATGAAAAAAGGATGGATCTACACTCAAGGATTTGCTACTCAAATATGTACAGGGTTTTATTCAAATCCAACATTTAAAGAAATAAAAACAGACCTTCTTGAAATGGGAACAATTATATTTACTGAAGGTTTTAAAAGAAATAGGAGAAAATAACTTTATGAGAAAAAAAATTTTACTATTAACAGCTTTATCCATTCCTACATTAGTAATGGCAGGAAGTATTGATTATCTATCACAACAAGATTCAGAATATTTTGCACATCCTGCATTAACAGGAAAAATTGGCGTTTCTGGAGCTTATTACAACCCTGCAGGAACAGCACTTTTAGAAGATGGAACTTACATACAAGTGAATACTCAAACCCATCTTAAAACCTATGAAATGAGCATAGATAACGATTCATATAAAAGTGATAAAACCTCCCCTATTATTCCAAGTGTACAACTGGTGCATGTAAAAAATAAAAGAGCATATTTTTTACATACAGGAGTTATTGCTGGTGGTGGAAATGTAGCTTACAAAGGTGGTCTTGGAACTTTTAATGCTATTGCTAATCTTTTAGGACCCAGTGTTAAATTTTTAGACGGTAATACTGTTGAAGGTTCTTCATATTATTTCACTTTACAAGGTGGAGTAGCACAAGAAATAAATGAACATTGGAGTATTGCAGTTGGAGCTAGATATGTTAATGCTACTAGAACTTTAAAAGGTAAAGGACGTTTTCAACTAGATAATGATATAAATCATACCACAACTTACCCAGTATTTGATATTGATTCAGAAAGAACAGCTCAAGGAGTAACTGGGATTTTAGGTTTAAATTATCATCCTAACAATAAACTTAATGTTGGCTTTAGATATGAGGGTGAAACTTATCTGAATTTTAGAACTAAAGAAAAAAATCTAGGTAATTTTAAAAATGATTTAGATCCAAATAATAATGCACGAGAATCTCCTATCTTTACTGCTGTTACAGGACATCCAGTTGTAAGAGAATGGACAGATAATATGAAAGGAAGAAGAAATCTCCCTGCCATGGCAAGTTTAGGTATCAGTTATAAATTCACTGATACAATTACTCTTTTAACATCTGGAAATTATTACTTCATAAAAGAAGCTGGTGATGATTTCGGTGCGTATAATGGCTACCATAATGGCTATGAAATTGGTTTTGGAATAGACTATGCTCTAAATCAAAAATGGACGCTTATGTGTGGTTACCAATATACAGATACAGGAGCAAATAGTAAAACATATAAAGATACAGACTACGCTTTAAATGCTAATCTTTATGGAATAGGAGCAAAATATAAATATAATGATAATTTAGAACTTATGGGAACTTTAGCTTCTGTTTTTTATAGTTCTGGAACTTCTATTTCAACAGGTATCTCATATAAAAAACATGTGGAATCTATTGGGCTTTCAGCTACTTATAAATTTAAATAATAAATGTAACTACTCAGCTATGAGATAAAAGAAAGGTACTTTTTTCATGAAAATTAAAA
>CAMTIW010000220.1 GCA_947072665.1 uncultured Fusobacteriaceae bacterium
CTTTAGAACCTTCACAATTACATATTATTTTATCAAAAGTACAATACATTTTTTTTTCTGAATATTTTAAATAGTTAAATATTAATTTGTTTTTTATCAAATTTAAATCCTTAGCATTCTGTGGGAAAATATCCCATAAAAACAATAAGCTTTTTGCTCTATATAATTTTTTTAATTTTAATATTAAATTAGCATTAGCCATAAAAGGAGTATATCCAACTATATAATCAAACTTTTCATTTTTGAAATATTTTTTTATATTTTTTTCTAAAATATACGGACGACTAAATACTGTAAATGCTTTTTTAAGTTTTGAATTAGTATTTATATATTTTTCTGTTTTCACATATAGTATTTTTATATTTTTATCAATATATAGTTCTGTTTCTTGTTCTTCCACAGGACAAATAACAACTATTTGATGTCCTTTTTCTGATAAAACTTTGACCATGTCATTTTCTAGTATTCCAAGTCTATCTTTTGGAAATCTATGAACTAAAAATAAAAAATTCATTTATTGCTCCTTATATTTTTAATATTAATACTAATCTCAATTAAATTTAAGAATATCTTTTTTTTACCTATCTTCACATCCCCTTACCAAAGATAACGACTCTAATAGTTTTAAATAAAATAATAATATCTAGAACAAAACTTTGATGCTTAATGTAATAAATATCATACTCAAGTTTTCTTTTTGCATCTTCTATATTTTCTCCATATGGATACATAACCTGAGCCCAACCAGTTAAGCCAGGTTTAACTGCGTATCTTAATTTGTATAAATTAATTTTTTTTTCATAATCTCTTCCAAGTAGATCCCATTCAGGTCTAGGTCCTATAAAACTCATATTACCTTTTAAAACATTTATTAATTGAGGTAATTCATCTAATCTTGTTTTCCTTATAAATCTTCCAACCCATGTGATTCTGTTATCGTTTTTTTTAGCATATTTTGAATGTTCTTTTGGAAATCTATGAACTAAAAATAAAAAATTCATTTATTGCTCCTTATATTTTTAATATTAATACTAATCTCAATTAAATTTAAGAATATCTTTTTTTTACCTATCTTCACATCCCCTTACCAAAGATAACGACTCTAATAGTTTTAAATAAAATAATAATATCTAGAACAAAACTTTGATGCTTAATGTAATAAATATCATACTCAAGTTTTCTTTTTGCATCTTCTATATTTTCTCCATATGGATACATAACCTGAGCCCAACCAGTTAAGCCAGGTTTAACTGCGTATCTTAATTTGTATAAATTAATTTTTTTTTCATAATCTCTTCCAAGTAGATCCCATTCAGGTCTAGGTCCTATAAAACTCATATTACCTTTTAAAACATTTATTAATTGAGGTAATTCATCTAATCTTGTTTTCCTTATAAATCTTCCAACCCATGTGATTCTGTTATCGTTTTTTTTAGCATATTTTGAATGTTCTTTTGGATCATGTAATTTCATTGATCGAAACTTTATTATTTTAAAATTTTCACCTTTAAACCCAATTCTTTCTTGTTTAAAAAATGCAGGGTTTCTTAAAAGTTTTTTAGGATTATCAAATTTTACAAGTAAGTATGTGAAAATCATAAAAGGAAACCCTACTAGAAAAAAGATAAGAGCTAGTATTATATCAAAACTTCTTTTTATTCTTTTTTCAAAAGTATTACTTAATATATCAAAACCTAAACTTTTTAAAACCCAATCTTTATTAATTTTATCAATGTCAATTTTACCTTCCGATTGTTCTATAAAATAAATAGATTCTACGATTTTTACTCCAGATAATTTTATATCCATCATATATTGTTTTAAATTTTCATTTTCTTTTTTTTCTATATATACTAATTCAGATATATTAAATTTTTTTATTATTTCTTTAATATTTTCTATATTACCTATAGAATTTATATTGTTATTATCTATAAATCCTACATAATAATAAGCGTTATTTTTAATGATTAATTGTTTTAATTTTATTTCATCTTCACCAGAACCAATAATTGCAATTTTATTTCTTTCTTTCAATATTTTTTTAAAAACATAACTTAAAATATTTTGAATAAGTGTAAATGAAATAAAACCTATAATTAATTTATTTGTTTTTGTGAAAATCAATAAAATATAAAATATTATTCCATTTAAAATAGTAGAATATATAAGATCCTTATATTTGTAGTCATTGATAAATGTCAAAATTCCAAAGATATAGTATGATAAAATAAGGATTAAAAAAATTCCATAAAAAGCTCTATTTATACTTATATCAAAGATTTTAAATATCATTTCAAATGTAATATATATCAATAAGACATATATAGCTCGCCATTTAGTATTTTTATTATACAATTGATAATTTAACCCCCCAGAGATATTAAATGATTTTAAATATTGCCTATCTCATTTATTTTCATATAATTTTTACCCAGCTATAAATTCATTGAGTAATTGTTTTAAATTTTGTTTATCGGGAGATTTAATAGCCTCTTTAAGTTTTTCTAGATGATAATCTACGTTAATATTTTTATCTTCAATTTTAGTAATAAAAATCTTTTTGTTTTCAGTCGGGATATCATAAAGTAATTCTTCAAAGAGCTTTTCGCCTTCTCTTAACCCTATGATATCA
>CAMTIW010000221.1 GCA_947072665.1 uncultured Fusobacteriaceae bacterium
TTTATATCTCTTATGTCACACATTAAATCATACAATTTATCTTTTACTTTTGGATTATATCTTTTCTCTAAAAAAGGTATTAAATCTAATCTTATACTATTTCTTGTATAATCATTTTCAAAATTAGTTTTATCTATAGTGTACTCTATATTATTATTATGTAAATAATCTAGTATATCGCTTTTATAATAATCTAAAACAGGTCTTATATAGACATCTCTTTGAATTTTTATCCCTTCTAATCCTTCCAGACTTGTTCCTCTCATCATTCTAAAAAGAAATGTTTCTATTTGATCATCCTTATTATGAGCTAAAGCTATCTTAGTTCCATTAAAATCTTTAAAGGCTTCTAAAAAAAATTCATATCTAACCTCTCTGGCTACTTCTTCAAAACCTTTTTTTAATTCTTTTACTTTTTGTTCAACATTTATTTTTTTAGAAAAAAAAGTAACTTCATTCTTTCTAGCTACTTCTCTAGAAAATTCCTCATCAAAGTCTGCATCTTTCCCTCTTAACATATGATTTATATGTACTAAACACATCTCAAGTTTAGGGTCTACACTCTTCTTATACTCTTTTAATAATTCAAAAAGAAAAACTGAGTCAGGTCCTCCAGAAAATCCTATTACTATTCTTTCCCCCTCTGATAGAAGTTTGCTTTCTACTAATTTTTTAATAAGATAATCTTTTTTCATTTTTTATCCACATCCTAAGTTGTCTAGATTTTCATAACCTAAATTTTCTAAATTTCTTCCACTAGAAAATCTATTTCATATACTTTTCCATTTCTATAATCAAAAAACAGTGCTACTCTTTCATTTTTTTCTTCTTCTTTCAAAACATTAAAACTAAATATTTCAAGTTCACTATTTTTATGTCCATCTCTTGTAGTTTTATAACCTTTATTTTTTATAGTTACATCATATAAGTCTGAATCCTTCTCTGATTTAAACCATTGAGGATATACTCCTGGTTTTCCATTTTTTAAGTAATCGAATTTTAAATATTCATAAAAATATTCATCGGCAAAATTTTTATATTTAGCAAAATCTACAAAATAATTAAACAGAGATAACTCTTTATGTCCTACATCTAAAAGTCCATTCATTTTGAAAAAACTACTAATATCTTCAAAAAAATCAAAACTTGAAGTATAGTATTTTTTTACTATATAGTTTAGACTCTTCTCAAATTTTTCAGAATTATAGTAGTGGTTTAATAACTTTTCCACTTCTTTTATTCTTACTATATCTTTATAACTTAAAAAATCATTGTATAGAACTTCATAAGGTGGGAACTCTATATATTGATATCCATACTTTTCACTTGTCTTTTCCATATTTGTTCCTTTCAATATCTTTAAAAATCCAAGCTGTATCATTTCTGGTTTTAAATCATAAACATAATTGAAAGACTTTTTAAATATATCATATGTTTCATATGGCAATCCAGCTATTAAATCTAAATGCAAATGTATATTTTTGCTGATTTCTCTTACATTTTTTTCTAATTTATCTAGTAAATTTCTTCTATTTATAATTTCCATAGTATCATAATTTATACTCTGAACACCTATTTCAAATTGAAAATAATCCTTTGGAACTTTTTTCAATAACTCTAAGCTTTCATCATCTAAAATATTAGCGTTAATTTCAAAATGAAAAGTTATTCCCTCTCTATAATTTTCTATTAAATATTTCCAAATTTCTAAATAACGCTCCTTGTTTATATTAAAAGTTCTATCAACAAACTTTAAAAGCTTTATATTTGATTTCAAGAATATATTCAAATCATTTTTTACTCTTTCAACGGAAAAATATCTAACACCTTTATCAATAGAAGATAGGCAGTATGAACAACTAAAAGGACATCCTCTTGAGCTTTCATAGTATAATATTTTACTTTCTTTCATTATTTCATCATGTGAATATGGAAAAGGTATCTCATCTAAATTATGAGACATCTGCTCCTCATATATCCCTCTTATATCTTCAATTTTCTCTTCTAATAATTTAACGAAAGCTCTTTCCCCTTCTCCCTTTATTAGAAAATCTACTTGCTCATCTTTAAGTAAGTAATCATCACCCATATAAGTTGCCTCTGGTCCACCAACACCTAACTTTACTTCTGGCATTATTTTTCTTAACTCTTTTATAATTTTGAAAACATAATCTCTATTCCAAATATACGTTGAAAATATTACTACAGCTGGATCTTGTTCTTGAATCTCTTTTATTATTTGTAAAATTTGATTATTTATATTTGTTTCATATATTTGTACGTTTTTATTAGAATACTCTTCTGAATATTTTTTTAAATACCTTACTGCTAAATTTGTATGAATATACTGACTGTTTATTGCTACTAATAAATATTTTTCCATTTTTCCCCTCTATACTTTACTCTTTATTGTTTTATATTTTTCTTCTGAAAATCTAAATGCTCTTTATAAGTTCTACTAAAGAAGTGATATCCATCTCCCTTAGCAACAAAGAATAAATAATCTGTCTCTGCAGGAGAATAAGCGGCGTCTACAGAATTTTTGTCTGGACTGGCTATAGGTGCAGGTGGTAATCCTTTGTTTTTGTATGTATTATATGGAGATT
>CAMTIW010000222.1 GCA_947072665.1 uncultured Fusobacteriaceae bacterium
GTTAAAGCCAGTTTTTTATTTTATTAACTTAATTTTTATTGTAAAATTCCTAAATGTAAGTTATAGTAAAAACCTTTTTTATCAATAAGTTCACTATGAGTTCCTGTTTCTACAATGCCAATGTCATTTAAGACAACGATTGTATCAGCATTTTTTATAGTAGAAAGTCTATGAGCTACAACTATTGTAGTACGATTTTTAGAAAGTTCATCTAAAGATTCTTGAATTAATTGCTCAGTAATATTATCAAGAGCTGAAGTTGCTTCATCTAAAATTAAAATTGGAGGATTCTTTAAGAATATTCTACAAATAGCAATTCTTTGCTTTTGTCCACCAGAAAGTTTTACTCCTCTTTCACCAACCTCAGATTCATATCCCTCAGGAAGTGACAAGATAAAATCATGAATATTTGCTTTTTTAGCAGCTTCAAAAATCTCATCATCAGTTGCATCAGCTTTTCCAATAATTAGATTTTCACGAATAGTTCCAGTAAAAAGGAATGGATCTTGCTGAACAATTCCAATGTTTTTTCTTAAAGAATCAAGTTTAATATTATAAATATCAGTACCATCTATTGTTAAACTTCCGCTGTCTATATCATAAAATCTAGGTATTAAATTACAGATTGTAGTTTTTCCACCTCCAGATGGTCCAACAAGTGCTAAAGTTTTACCACTTTCTATTTTAAGTGAAAAATCCTTTAGAATATTTTTCTTATCATGGCTAAAGAAAACATTAGAAAAATTTATCTCTCCTTTAACATTAAGAAGTTCTTTAGCATTTGGAGAATCTTTTTCAGTATCTTCATCAATTAATTCAACAAATCTTTTAAATCCACTCATTCCATTTTGATATTGCTCAACAAAATTTACAAGTTTCTTGATTGGTTGGCTAAAAATTCTAATATAAAGTAAGTAAGCTAAGAAATCACCAAAATTAATTTGTCCCTTATATACAAAAATAGCTCCGAAAATTAAAACAAAGTAATCTAAAAGATCAATAAAAAAAGTCATTCCAGAAACATATTCAGCCATAACCTTATATGCACTCTCTCTTGCAGTTTTAAATTCAATGTTATTCTTTTTAAATTTTTCTAACTCTTCCTCTTTATTAACAAAAGCTTTAGAAACTCTGATTCCAGTAATACTATTTTGTAAAGTTGCATTAATATCTCCTATTTTTTTACGAGTTTCAAAAAAAGCTTCACCCATTTTATTTTTTCTATTAATTGTGAACCAAATTGCAATAGGTACTATAGAAAAGATAATAAGAGTAAGAGGGACATTGATATTTAAAAGTAAAAAGAATGAACCTAGAATCATAATTATTGAAATAAGTAAATCTTCTGGACCATGATGTGCAAGTTCAGACACTTCTTGCAAATCATTAACAATTCGTGACATAATACTTCCAGTTTGTGTATTATCGAAAAATTTTATTGGAAAGTTTTGAAGTTTTTTATAGATGTCTTTCCTCATGTCTCCCTGCATTCTAACACCTACAACATGCCCCCAATAATTCATAAAATAGTTACATAGAAACTTGATTATATAGATTCCAAAAAGAATCATAGCTAAATTAATAATTCCGTTTAAATCACGATTTGGAATATAATTATTAACAGCGACTCTACTCAGTAATGGATAAATTAAATCACATGCTGAAGCAGTGGAAGCTGCAAAAATATCTAAAAAAAACAGTTTTTTGTATGGTTTATAATAACCAATAAATTTTTTTAACATTTTCCCCCCTAAGACTAAAATAAAAATTAAAATAAAGTTGTAAAAAATAACTTTAAAAAAGGGTATCATGATACAGAATAGAAGTCAAGAATTAGGATAATAATTAAAATGATAAAGTTTTTAATTTATTTATAAAAAAATAAAATATGATATAATACCATAAAATGGGGTGGGAGAATATGAAGTCATATAAATTAATAGAAATTTTTAATTATGTAAAAAATAATGAAAAGATAACTTTAAAAGAAATAAGTGAAAAATTTAATATTTCTCAAAGAAATATAAGATACGAAATAGAAAAAATGAATGAATATCTTTTACAAAATAATTATGAAAAAATAGAGATTGAAAAAGGGATATTAAAATCTAATATTTGGAATGAAGTTATTAAGTTGTTAGAAGAGGAAGAGACATATGCTTTATCTTCTGAAGAAAGAAAGTATTCTTTAATATTAAAGACTCTTTTAGAAAGAGAGATTAATCAAAAAAAATTATCAGAAGAGCTGGATGTTAGTTTAACAACTATAAAAAGTCATTTAAAAGAAGTGAAAACCTTTTTAGAAAGTTACAATATACAACTAATAATTAAACCTAAAAAGGGATTAGAATTAATTGGGGAAGAAGAGAGCATTAGGGGAGCTCTTTTAAAAGTAATTAATATTATTATAAGAGGGAATTCAAAATACTTAAAAGAGAAAATTAGAGAGAATATATTAGAAAAAATTAGTGATAATGGAATAAAAAGATTTATAAATTATTGTCAAAAGTTAATGGGAATAATTGTTTCAGATGAAGCGTATCACATAATTTCTAATTATATAAAAATAAGTTTATATATGAA
>CAMTIW010000223.1 GCA_947072665.1 uncultured Fusobacteriaceae bacterium
CCCCATGCTTGGGGGCAGGGGGTTGGAAATAGGCTTTAGCCTTTTTTTATATATTGTTATATATTATTTAACTAACCATGCAGAGAACATCCAAATATGTTTTTGATAAGCAGAACCAATATCAGTAATTAAACTAATTGTTTCTTGGTCATCTAAAGATTCAGCCATATGAAGAACAACATTTAGTTCAGATAATAAAAGTTTAAAGTTTTCAAGTAATTCTTTAACAACATAAATACCATGATATGGTTTAGAATCTATCTCTTGTAACATTGAATGCTCTAAATATACTTTCAATGAACCAAAAGGTCTTCCTCCTATCATAAGTACTCTCTCAGCAACTGTATCAATTGAAGCGTCTATTTCAGACATGATACCGTCTAGCATGGGATGAATAACAAAAAAATGTTCTCCAACTAAGTTCCAATGATAATTATGAACTATAGTTTTAAATACATGAAGATTAGATACATATTTGTTCATTTGGTGAATTAGTTCTTGTTTTTTTTCCATTTGTTAAATACCTCCTAAGTATGAATTTAATTTAGTATACATCTAGAAAAAATGTTTGTCAATTTATATTTATTAAAAAATTAAAATTTAAATTTTTGTTATTTAATAAATATAAAATTTGAATTTTTTAAAAATGTTTGGTAAAAATTAAATTTGAATGTATAATGTAATAACAATAATAGAGGGGTGAATTGAATTGAGAAATATAAAAAAAATAGTTATTTTAATAGTTATTTTATTACTATCTATAAATATTTATGCAAAGGAGTCAGAACCTGAATATGGTAATAAAGATAACAAATTAGAGAAAAAAATGGATATGAATAGAATAAATAATAAAATGAAAGAATTTGATTATTTGGATAGAGAATTAAGAAGTGATAAAAAAGTTTATTTAAAGGGAGAAAAATTACCTTTTACAGGAACTTTTACTTTAAAATTAGGTCATTATATAGAGTATTCAGAGGTATATGAATATGGAATTTTACAAGGTGATAAAACTTGGTACGATCATAAAGGAAATATTATGATGATAGAAACTTATATAAATGGAAAAATTAATGGAGAACAGATTACATATTATCCAAATACAAAAATAAGATCTATTGTGAATTATAGTAATAATAGAATTATAGGTATAGAATGGTATAATGAAAATGGTGAGCAAATATTTAAAGATACCTATATAAATGGAACAGGAAAATGGAAAGTATTTTGGGATAATGGAAAAATAAATGAAGAGGGACAATATTTAAATTATTCTAAAAATGGTGAATGGAAAAATTATGACATAAATGGAAATCTTGAGAGAACGAAAATTTATAAAAATGGTGGAATTATAAAAAGTAATTGGGAATAAAAAAAGTGCACCTAAATTTTTTAGGCGCATTTTTTTTATAAAATATTGTTTTATAATTTAATTCTATCAATAAATTCAGCTGTTTCCTCTTCTAGATAAACTGATTCTAAAAAATCTTGAATCCAGAAATATTTATCTTCAAATTTTTTTAAAAGAGATATAGCTGTTGCTTTAACAATTGGAATTTCACTCCAAACAGATTCAGAAATACTTCTTAGTTCATTTTCAGTTAATTTATTATTTTTTTCAGTGATTTTTTTACATGTTTCACAGATAAAAATACTAGTTTCAAAATTAGGTTCTTCTGTAATAGGTGGAAGTTCAAAAACTTCTAGTTTCCTTCCAGATTCACCACATAATTCACATTTAGCTTTACTTCTTCTTGCTAAATCTTTTCCAAATAGTGAGACTATATTTTTTCTTTCCATGTGTAAATCATAACCTTTTGCCATTTTAATTCCTCCAAATTTTAAAAATCCAGTTGAGATAATTTTTTATCGTAAACTACTATCTCTGTAGTTTTGTATCCAGTATGTTCCTTGAGATCTTTACAGACATTAAATCTATCCCAAAGATGCATTGGAATTAAGTATTTAGGAGAAAGTTTTTTTATGAAGTAATCAACACCTAAAAAAGTTTTATCCTCTAATCTTGGATCCACAGGGAAAAAACTAATATCAATTTTTAAATGTGTATCTGTAATATTTTTTATTATTCTTTTAAATCTTTTTTCCATAGCGATTTTTTCTTCTTCAGTATCTTCTTCACCCCAATGCCACCAATTTAAATCACCAGCATGAAATATATTAATCCCATAGAGAGTTACAAGATAAGAAACTCCAGCATCAGTAGAACCAAATGATTTTATTTTAATATTATTTAAAATTAATTCATTATTAGAGAATAATGAATGGTAGTTTGAATTTTTTTTTGTAAGTTTAATATCATGGCTTAAAATGTATTCAATGTTATTAAACTTATTTTCAAAGTCAAAAATAGATTCACTATAATGATCAGCATGAGAGTGTGAAGAGAAAATGTATCTATGTTTAGATTTTTTTAAAATATTAGTAACATATTCTTTGCTTTCAACAGAATCATTATAAAAATCAAATAGAATAACAGTATCTATCATTTCAATAATAAAGCAACTGTGATGTATATAATATATTTTTAATCCATTTAGCATAGGGAC
>CAMTIW010000224.1 GCA_947072665.1 uncultured Fusobacteriaceae bacterium
TATATAAGGGAAGAGTTTGTATTTATTAGAATGACAGAAACAATGATAAATAAAAGTATTATAGATGCTTCATTTCATTTAAGAAGAATATTAAAAAATAGTAAAACAATAGATTACTTTAATATAGAAATAGGAGAAAAAATATTGAAGCATGCTATTATTTTAGCAGAAAATAAATATTTAGAAAAAATGGTAAGCTACTATAGACCTACAACTAAAAAAGGAGACCCTAGATTTTGGGTATATGATTTAAAGAAATATGTAGGAGTTGGGGATTTAGTTTATTTTACAATATATGATAACGAATTATTAGGAATTCCTCTAAATTTATCTGAAAAACTATTAAAAGAAACTCTAGAATTGGAATTTAAACAACAAAAAATATTAGATAATGAGATAGTTCAGGAATTAGTTGAAAAATTAAAAAAATTAAAAGAAAAGGGATGGATAAAAAGCGTTAATCCTAATAGTTTAAAAATAAATCCTAGAGATGCAGGAGATACATTAGAAAGAGAATTAGGAATAAAACCAAATAATTTAATTACAGCAGATTATCAAGGTGAAATAGAGCTTAAATCAAAATTAAAGAATACAACAACGAACGATACATTATTTTCATGCGTTCCTAATTGGGAGAAAAGCAGAATGAAAAGTTCAGCTAAAATAATATTAGAATATGGATATCCTTGTAGAAATATAGAAAAGTACCCTGGTTTTATTGATTTATATGTAACAGTAAAAAACAAAGTTAATCCTCAAGGATTGTACTTGGTTTCTGATGATGAAAAGGAAGAGCTATATCAATATCATATAGAAGATGGAGAGGTTTGTACTTGGGACTATAGAAAAATAGAAGAAAAAATAAAAGAAAAGCACCCTAAGACAGCATGGATAGTTGTTGAAACTAAAAAAATAGAAGAAGAAAATTATTTTAGATACGTAGAATTAGAAATGACCCAGAATCCGTTAATAAGTCAATTTATAGTACTTATTAATGGTGGATATCTAACTTTTGATTGGAGAGGCAGGGTAAAAAAAGATGGAACAGAATACAAAGATAAAGGTCATGCTTTTAGATTGAACCCTAAGTATAGAAATATATTATTTGGTGATTTAGAAAAGATTGAAATATAAAATTTTCTCCTGGACTTTAAAGCATAAACTTGATATAATATGAACAGAACAAAGAAGTAAGGAGGAATAATGAAAAGACCGATAGCAATAGATTTATTTTGTGGTGCTGGTGGAATGAGTGAGGGAATACTTCAAGCAGGATTCCATATTATCTTTTCTAGTGATAAGAGTGAAGAAGCAAGTTTAACATATCAAAATAGACATGAACAATTAGGATTACATAATGGATATAATACGAGTTTTCATACAATGGATATTAGGGAATTAACTGGAGATTATATTAGAGAGGAAGTAAATAAATTAGAATATTTTAAGCAAAATAATAAAAAATTAGGAGAAGTAGATGCAATATTCGGAGGACCGCCATGCCAAGGTTTTAGTAGGGCAGGTCTGAGAAAAAAAGATGATCCTAGAAATTTACTATTTAGAGAATATCTAAGAGTAATTTCTGAAATAAAGCCTAATTATGTAGTAATGGAAAATGTTGTAGGGATATTAGATGCTAAATTAGATGGCTTTGTAAATACAGTAGGGGAAGAATATCCTGAAAATACCTATGTAACAAAAATATTAGAAAAAGAATTTAAAAGATTAGGATATAAAATAAAAAATTATAATGAAAATTCAGAAAGAGAAATAGAATTTAAAAAATTAATTTTAAACTCTTCTCAATTTGGGGTTCCTCAAAAAAGGGAAAGAGTAATTATAATAGCTTATAAAGTTGGAATGGTTGAACCAAAAGATATTTCAAAATATAAATCAGAAACTGTAGTATCAATAAAAGAGGCTTTAGCTGATTTAATTACTGATACAAAAATAAAAAATAAGACATTAAATGAGTTAGAAAAATTAAATAAGAAGAAATATATAGAAGAGTGTAATCATGGAAGAACTAAAAATGTTTTAACAAATAATACTATTAATTTTGAGCAAAAAGGAATGTTTAATACGGAACTTTCTTCACATTTGCCATATATAAAGCAAAGATTTTCTTTGTTTAAAGAAGGTGAATCTGCAAAAAATGTGAAGGATAGAATAACTAAAGAAGGTTTTGGAAAATTAGATTTAATTAATAATTTGATAGAATATTCTTATAAAGAGGTATTAAAAAAATATTCATATGTCAATATAGAAGAGTATAAAGAAGATTTAAAAAATATTTTAATTCTTGAAGAAGAAAAGAAAACAGAATTAATTTCAATTATTTTAAGTAAAAAAAATATAAGGGTAAAATTGTCTTCTAATGAGCCCTCAAGGACTGTAGTAACATTACCGGATGATTATATATCTCCGTTTGAAAGTAGAACCTTTTCAGTGAGGGAAATGGCAAGGTTACAATCATTTGACGATAGTTTTATTTTTTTAGGGAAAAGAACTACAGGAGGAGAAAGAAGAAAAATGGAAGTTCCGCAGTACACACAAGTAGGAA
>CAMTIW010000225.1 GCA_947072665.1 uncultured Fusobacteriaceae bacterium
TAGCAACCTCTTTTTCTTCAACTAATCTGTTTCTTTTCTTCATTTTTTTCATTGTTCCGTGCGCAGCACCTTTTGCTTTATCTTTACTAATTACTTTCATTATCCCACCTCTAAAACTTGACAATTCATATTATTTATAGTACACTATCTAAAATATGTTTTTTAGGAGTATACTATGAATAAAAATAAATTATCTTATTTTTTAATTATATTTATTTACATCATATCATTAAATATAGTTAATGGACAAGAAAAAAATACTACTTATTTCTCTTTTAATTCTAAAAATCAAAATTCTGAAAGAGAGATAAAAAATTTATATCAAAAACTTAACCTTTCTGATCAGTTAGATTATAATGCATTTAAAATTGCTTATTTAGGTTTTCAGAAAATAGAAAAGGAAAACCCTATACTTACTATAGTTGACTTTACTAAAGCATCTAATGAAAAAAGATTTTTTGTTATTGATTTAAAAAATAATAAACTTCTTTTTAATACTTATGTTGCACACGGTAAAAATAGTGGTGGAAACTATGCTAAGTATTTTTCAAATGAATTTAATTCATTTAAAAGTTCCCCTGGTTTTTATAAGACCGAAACAACTTATAAAGGTGGAAATGGATATTCTCTAAAGCTTGACGGCTTAGAAAAAGGGATTAATGACCGTGCAAGAGAGAGAGCCATTGTTATCCATGGAGCAAATTATGCAAATCCTAACTTTATTGCTTCTAATGGTCGACTAGGAAGAAGTTTAGGTTGCCCTGCACTTCCTCCTTCTGTATCTAAACCAATTATAGATACAATCAAAGATGGTTCAGTTATGTACATTCACGTAACTAATCCTGAATATACAAATAAAAGTTTCTTTGTTAAAGCATCATCTCTTTTATTTAATTAATCACTTAGTTATAAACATAGGAGAGACTAATTAGTCCCTCCTATGTTTATATACCTTTCTACTACTTTTTCCCATAATTTCTCTTTTTTCATTATATGTTCAATAAACTCCCTTACCGCTCCTTCACCACCATTTTTTTCAGATATAAAATTAGATATTCCCAATATTTCATAAGCTGCATCTTTAGGAGCTCCTGATAATCCTGAAAACTTCATAGCAGAATAATCATTTAAATCATCCCCCATAAATGCAATCTCATCTCTTCCTAAATCATATTTCTTGCATAACTCTTCTAAAATTTCTACTTTATTTGAAATTCCGCTGTAACATTCTGTTATTCCTAATTCTTTTGCTCTTCTTTTTACTATTTCAGATTTTCTTCCAGTAATAAAAACAATTTTATATCCTAATTTTATTGCGCTTGAAAGTGCTAAACCATCTTTTACATTAAAACATTTTATTTCTAATCCAGAATCACTATATACTATTTGACCATTTGTTAAAGTTCCATCTACATCTAAAGCAATTAATTTTATCATTTTTAATAACTCCTTTTTACTCATTTTCTATTGTTATAAAAAAATTTTCATGTTATAATATAGATTATATTATATATTGATTATAAAAACAACTAAGTATCATCAAAGGAGTTACTATGTCTGAAGAATTTTTATATGAATTACTTATAATCATTACTGTATTAACTACTGCTAAATGCGTTTTAGTATAAGGTAAAGTATATGATTAAATTTGGAAATGAAGATTTAAAAAAAGAAGCCATTTCTCTCTGGAGTCAATCTTTTAGAGATTCTCCCCAGTATATAAATTATTATTTTTCATCTCGTTATAAACACGAGAATTTTTTATTATCTGAAAATAACAATACTTTACTTGGTGGATGCCATTTCAATCCATATACACTTACTTTTTTTGACAATAATTTTTCTAGTAGATATTTAGTTGGAGTAGCTACATTTCCTCAATTTAAAAACAGTGGTGTTTTTAAATCTATTTTTAATTTTTCTCTAAATTATTTTTATAATAAAGGGGAAGATTTAATATTTTTAACTGCTGCTAATCCTGAAATTTATAATAAATTTAACTTTAGTTTTTCTCATTATTTATCAAATTATTTTTTTAATTTTGAATTAATAACTCAATTTAAAGTAAAACATAAAATAATAGAGATAACAATAGATAACTTATCACAATATAAAAAATTTATTTCTCAAGAAACTTCTAATTTTTCAAGTTTTTTAAATAAAAACTATAATAATTTTATTGATTATTTAGAAGAAACTACTTTAGAAGACGGTCATATATACCTCGTTATTGACTCTCAAGATGAATCTATCGGGGCTTTTACATATATTCCAGAAGATAATTTAATAAATGTTAAACACTTATTTTTCAATAATCAAGAAACTTTATTTTCTATATTTGGGTTTCTTAATAATTTTTCAGATTATTACGAGAAAGTAAAAATTATTGCCCACTATTATTTAGATTTGGAAGCTTATCTTATAAATTTTAAAAAAATAGAAAAAAAAGTTACACCTTATTTGATGTCTAGAATTCTAAATTCAAAGAAATTCATAGAGAGCTTTCTTGATAATAGATTTAAATCAACTAACTCTTTACTTTCTCTTAACT
>CAMTIW010000226.1 GCA_947072665.1 uncultured Fusobacteriaceae bacterium
ATATCATTTCTAAAGAAACAAGCATTATAAAAAAAATATCAGATAATTATTATGAAATAAATCTCATTAATTATCTAGAAGAGAAAATATATATAAAATGCAGTTATGATAATCCTAAAAAAATAAAATTAGTAAAGTTAGAAAAAAATGAAAAAAGAATTTTAAAAATTTTATCAAAAGAAAAAAAAACAATAAATTTAACATATTTATATAAAAATAAAATAAAGAAATTAGAAAAATATTCTGATTTGATGTAACTTAATATTATCATCTAAGAACTTTAATAATATCAGCTATGAGGAATTTTAAGATGACTATAAGAATTGAGATAGATTTTATATTATATAAATTTATTTAATCTCGTAATCTTTAATTAATTTATAAAAAGTACTTTTTTTTAGTTTAAGTAAACTCATAGCTTTTATTGCTGTAATTTCTTTATTTTTCCAACGGATATAAATTTCTTTCCAATTATAAGGAAATGGAATGGATTTTCTTCCTGTATATTTTCCAAGTTTTTTAGCAATTAAAATACCTTCTTTTTGTCTTTCAAGAAGGTTATCTCTTTCGAATTCATTAATAGCACCTATCATAGTAAGCATAAGTCTTCCAGTAGCAGTACTTGAGTCAATGTTTTCTTTAAAAGAAACAAGATTAACTTTTTTTTTAGCAAGTATTTCAACTATTTCAAGTAAATCTTTTGTAGAACGAGCAAGTCTTGAAAAATCATGGATGAAAATAGTATCTCCTTTCTTTGTAAATTCAAGCATATTTTTAAGTTCTTTCCTATCTTTGATATTTTTTCCTGAAACTTTTTCTAAAAAAATTTTTTCAACATTAAATTTTTTCATTTGTTCCAACTGACGTGCTTCATTTTGTTCTAGAGTAGATACTCTAACATAACCAATATTCATTTTTAATTTTCATTATATGTGTTATATATAACATATAATCCTCCTTTATATTTTTATTTTTTATTTTTTATTTTTTATCTTAGGAGTAATTTTTCAAAGGTTATTTTATCTAACCTATTTTTAATCTCTTTATCAATTTTTTTAAATTCACTGTGAACGATACATTTTCCACTTCTAAAGTCACAAATTTTATTAGAAACAATACATTCTTTTAATTTTACTTCTCCATTAATAGCTATAAGGATTGAAAATAATGTAATCTTATCTAATGTTAAATTTAATTGATACCCCCCTTTTTTTCCAATTTTTGTTATTATTATTTTAGCAATAAATAATTTTTTTAAAATCTCTTTTAAATATCTAAAAGGAATTTCTTCTTTTTCTGATAATTCTTTTCTACTTATAAACTTATTTTGATTTATTCCTAAATAGATTATAGTTCGATAGGCATAATCAACTTCTTTACTTATATACATTTTATCTCCTTATATAATGAAAATACAAAATTCTTCATCAATTTTTTTCGTTTCAATAATAGTAATAATATTGTTTTAAATTACTGAATCTCCCCATGTCTAAAGGCAGGGGGGTCTAAAATATCAAATATTCTCATTTCTCTTCAAATATGAAATGTACTATATTTTTAATTTTGCTTCTTATAAACTTTCTAATTATTCTATAATAACTAATAGGATTTCTTAAAGCTTCTTGCTCATATTGGTTGTTTTTATTTATCATTACTGGAATTTTAAGCTCTAACCATGTTAAATTTCCATCTAAAAATCTAATGCCAGTTTTATTAGATTTTCCTTCAACAGAAAAGAGAGAATCAAATTTTTTATAGTGTATTTTATTCCCCCTTCCACAAAGTAGTTTTTCATAACTTTTCCATAAATTTGTAGCTAATTTTTGTGCTGTGAAGCTATCTATATTTTTTAGTTTTTGTGAGCTCTTGATAACGTTTTGTAGTTTTAGTTGTTAAAGTATTATATATTTTTCTAGCTATTTCAAATCTTTTCTCCAAGATATGTTCTTGATAAATCTCAGTTCTAAGTTTAAATTTTAAAACAAAATTACTCATGTTATCACCCCACCTTTAGGTACTAAACTATATGATATTTACAAGAATAGAGTATATTATTATTTGATTTATATTTTATAGTGCTGTTATATTACTAGACTATCTCTAATGTCAATGATTAAAAAAAATGATTATCCCCATAGCTAAAGCTAGGGGCTTTACGCACTCTTTGGTAAAAATAATCAATTTTAATTATAAATATAAAGAGCTATTTATAACATAAAGACTTTATATAAAAAGAAGTTTTATTATTAATGATATCATAGAAATAATAAAATTAGAATAATTTATTATTTTATTATTAAAATTTATTGAAAAACAGATTATATACTATCAAAGAAAAATGAAAATGTTCCAAAATATTTAGCCTTTGGTAACCTAGGATGAGCAAGTTTAAGATTTATCGCATCATCAGGAGTTAATTGAATATTACCTAAATCTTTTTTTGTAGTAATTTTAAGTGTAGTTGCTAACTTTTTTTAGTTTTTTTATGTGATTTTTTAGAAAGTATTCCATTAGCATAAAGTATTG
>CAMTIW010000227.1 GCA_947072665.1 uncultured Fusobacteriaceae bacterium
AATGAAAGTAAATATTTATGGCTCTCCTTTATTTCATTTGTAATCTATAGCCAATTAGATCGAGTTATGATAGGAAATATGCTTGGAGATTCAGAAGTAGGTATTTATTCTATAGCGCTTCAACTTGTTGGTTTTTTATCTATATTAATAGGACCTATACAAAATTCAGTCTTTCCTGAACTGATTCATCTTTATGAAAATAATAAAGATGAATATTATAAATTTTATTTTAAAATAAATGTAGTGATAACTCAATTATACATATTAGGAGTAATTAGTTCAATTTTTGTAGTCAAACTTTTATTTCCTTATATATACTCAAAAGAGTATATTGGATCTATATCAGTTTATAGTATATTAGCTGTATCTATACTGTTTAAAGCTAATGGAGCTTTACAAACAGGGCATATCACCCTTAAAAATATTGTAAAACAAAGTATGTATAAAACATTAATAGGATTAGTTATAAATTATATACTCAATCTTATACTTATAAAAAAATATGGTGTCAATGGAGCTGCAATAGCGACTATGATAACTCAAATAATTACTATATTTTTAATTGACTTCTTTATAAAAGAATACAGAGAACATTTCTTTATACAACTTAAATCTTTTAATCCTTTAAACTTAAGAAAAATTAAATAAAATAAATTTTCTTAAGTTTTTCATAATATACATAATTGATAGAAAATATAAAACAATAAAAGGGAGAAATTTTATGTTTGATAATAAAAAAATTCTAGCAATCATTCCAGCTAGAGGGGGAAGCAAAGGGGTTCCTAAAAAAAATATAATAGAGATACATGGAAAGCCATTGATAGTATATAGTATAGAGTGTGCTTTAAATTCAAAATATATAGACAAGGTTATAGTGTCAACTGAAGATATAGAAATTGCTAATATAGCAAAACAATATGGAGCAAATGTTCCTTTTTTAAGAATACCAGAGCTAGCAAGAGATAAATCAAAGACTATTGATGCATTAATATATACTATAAAAGAATTAGAGAAATTAGGAGAAGAATTTGATTATTTAGTTTTACTTCAACCAACATCACCATTGAGAAAAAGTTTTCATGTTGATGAAGCAATAGAAAATTTAATGAAATCATCCTATAACGATTTAGTTAGTGTTTCTGAAGTAAAAGAGCATCCAATTTTAATGAGAAAAATAGATGGGAATAATAAGGTAACTAATCTTTTAGAAACTAGTAGTACAATGAGAAGACAAGATTTTTCAAAAGTATACATTGTAAATGGAGCTATCTATATAAATAAATTAGATGATTCATTTAATTCTTCTAAAAGTTTAAATGATGCACAATTTTCATATATAATGGAAAAAGAGTTTTCTGTGGATATAGATACGTATTTGGATATAAAAATTGTTGAATATTATCTAGAAGAAGAGAGAAAAGAAATTATTAAGTTAATGAAATAAAGAGAATTTTAAATTGTATTATAGGGATGTGAATATAAAAGGAAAAAATGATAATTTAATCAATGATGAACTAATTTCTAAAATGAAGGATAATATTATTATAATCAATATAGCAAGAGGAGAATTACAAGATATTTAGTAAAGATTTTATTTATTCATTATATGTGGAGAAACTGTGAAAAGTTATTTAGAGAAAATTGATAATTTTAAAAAAAAAGAAAATATAAAGAGTTTTAAACTTTATGAAAATAGAAGTGACGACGAGATAAAAATATCAATAATTAAAACAACATATAATAGAGATAAAATGTTAAAAGAATGCATAATGAGTACTTTTAAACAAAACACAAAAACAAAATATGAGATATTAATACTAGACAACAATCTAGAATTAAACAATCTAAAAAATTTAGATTTTATTAAAGAGAATAAAATTAATAATATAAGTTATTATAAGCATGAAAAAAACTTGGGTGCTGCTGGAAATTTTAATAGAGGAATCGAACTATCAAAGGGGAAATATATAGTTTTTTTACATGATGATGGTTTGATGAAGAAAAATTATATTGAACAAATATCATTGATTTTATCCCAAAAAAAAGATTTGAAATTATTGACAACAGGGTTAATAGTTACAAAATATGGAGCAAATAAAAATTTTACAAATTATAAAACATAAAGTTAAAAAATTTATAAGAGAAAAAATAATTTATGATTTCTAATCAAATTTGTTTTTCTGTAGCCTTAATGCAAAAGAGTACGACACTGAATATAAGCGGATTTAATGAAGAACACGGGCCAGCTTTAGATTATTACTTTTGGTATAAATTTTTAGAAACAAATGAAGTGTATAAGTGTAGAGATAATTTAATAATTTATAGAATTTTTGATAATGATAGCTTAAATATAAAAACTAATATTGCAATGTGGGAAAATAATATAAAATTTAGGTAACTACTCAGCTGTGAGTACTATAAAAAACAAAAAATAGCCAAATAATAGGAGATTTCTCAGCTATGAGATAAAAGAAAGGTACTTTTTTCATGAAAATTAAAAAAGTAC
>CAMTIW010000228.1 GCA_947072665.1 uncultured Fusobacteriaceae bacterium
AAAAATAAATTTAGGAACATATGATTATACTGATTTACATGAATGTGAATATAAATATTATTTGGGAAGAATGTTGAAAATAAATAGAATTAAAGTTAATTTAGAACGGAATTTCTCGCCAAAGTTTTTAGGAATATTAGTTCATGAATTTTTAGAACAAATTGGAAGAATGAAAAAAGACGAAATAGAAAAAGAACAATATTTTATTTTAAATAGAAAAAGGGTAGAAAAAGAACTGGGATATCTTTTAAGAAAATATAGATATAAAATACCTGTTCATCTAGATAATTATTTTAAAGAAGTTTTATTTGAACTATTTATTAAAAATACAGAAGAATTCTATAAATATTTAGAACGGACTTTTAAAGATGTTCATGTAAATAAATTTTCATCTGAAGCAAGTAAATATTCAACAGTACCTTTTTTACATGAGAAAATAGAAGTGTATCTAAGAGGAAGAGTAGATTTAGCCGTAGAAACTAATATGGGGAAATATATTGTGGATTATAAAACTGGTAAAAAAAATGAATTTCAATTGGATTTTTATTCAATTTTACTTTATGGTAATGAAGAAGCAGCAGAAAAAATGATTTTTAATCCAATGAGTGGTACCAAAGAGAATGCTACAAAAATAATACTTACAATTGAAATTATAAAGGAGAAATTAACTAACTTTATAAATACAACTTATTATTCCAAGGCGGAAAAGAAAGGGTATTGTAAAAATTGTGACTATATGGGAATTTGCAGAAAGGAGTTAGATTAATGGAGAGAATTATATTAAAAGCTAGTGCTGGAACAGGGAAGACATATAGACTATCAATTGAATATTTAGCTGCTCTATTAAAAGGTAATAAATATAAGGATATAGTTGTTATGACATTCACTAAGAAAGCCACGTCAGAGATAAAAGAAAGAATAATACAATTTTTAAAAATAATATCTTATAGTGGAAAAGAAGAGGACAAAGATTTTTGTGAAAAAGAAAAAGAAAAATTTGAACTTTTGAAGAATATAAAAGAGTATTATGAAGATATTGAATTAGATGAATTAAAAATAAAAAAAATATATAATGAAATAAAAGAAAATGTAGATAGAATGAAAATATATACCATTGATGGTTTTATAAATGCTATTTTTAAAACTGCAATAGCTCCAACTCTAGGTTTAACAGCTTATGAAATAGTTGATGATGATGAAAATAACGATATATTGAATAGATTATTTGAAAAAATATTTAAGAAAAAAGAAAGTTTTGAAATATTTAAAAGTTTTTTAGAGTCCAATGCAGAAAAAAACTTAGAGAATTATCTTGAAATAATAAAAATGTTAATAAATTCCAGATGGAAAATGATTTTGTTAGAAGAGTCAAAATTGGAGAAAGAAAAAGAAAAATTAGGGGATGGAACTGAAAATAATTTTGATTTATATTACAGAGAAGCCATGGATATATTGCTCAAAGTAGTTAAATTAAAGAAAGGGAAAGATGGTGAATTAAAAGAAGGACTTACTAGTGATTACACAAGTTATACCCAATTAAAAGAGGATAATGAAATAAAAAATTATTTATTAAAAAATCATAAACTGTTTTTTAAAAATGATAAATTACCTTGGAGTAAAACAATTATAAAGAGTACAAAGGCCGTTGATTTACTAGAAGAAGAAGAGCTATTACTGGAAAAATATGAGATCTTTAAGAAGAAATTAGCGATATATTTACATGATAATGAAATTTTAAAATATGAAAAATCAGTATTATACTTAATAGATGAACTTTATAAAAATTATGATGAAATAAAATTTAAAGAAGGGAAGCTATCCCATAGTGATATAAGTAATTATACTTTTAAATATAGTAGAGATGAAAAGATAAATTTACTCGATGAAAATGGAATAACTTCTTATTTTATGGATATATTTGACAGTAAGATAACAACACTTTTCATAGATGAATTCCAAGATACCAGTGTCTTACAATGGAAACTATTGAAAGCAGTAGCAGATAGAGCAGAGAAAGTTATATGTGTTGGGGATGAGAAACAGAGTATTTATAGCTGGAGAGGTGGTGAGAAGAAGCTTTTTGAAGATTTAAAAGATATACTAAATGGAAATGAAGAAACATTAAATAAATGCTATAGAAGTAAAGAGTCAATAGTTGGATTTACAAATAGCTTATTTAAAAATATGTCAGAAATATATAGTGATAGTTACAGAGATACATTTAAAAACAGTTGGAATTTCAGTAAGGTGAGCTCTAATTCTAAGAAGAATTCCTATGTAGAAATAATAGACGCTAATAAAGATAGTAAAAATACTGATGAACCTTATGAGGAAGTTGTTAAGATATTAAAGGATAGATTTGTTGAGAATTATAAGAATGTTGCAATAATAGGAAGATCAAATAAAGAATTAGAAACAATGGCTTTATATCTTTCAGAAGAAGGAATTCCATTTATTTTAGAATCTAATGAAAATATATTTAAGCATAGAGTGAATAAGGA